>JAAXUL010000464.1 GCA_013336035.1 Chloroflexales bacterium | reverse complement strand
CACTTCCATACCGTATGCTGCATGAACCGCTGCCGGATGGTCCGGCGAAGGGTAAAGTTGTTGAACTTGACCAGATGCTGCCAGAGTTCTACAGGATTCGCGGCTGGGACGAAAAGGGATATCCGACAAAGGAGAAACTGCAGGAACTGGGATTGCCGCACTAATCAAGAGCAGGTCACGGATCAAACGTGACCTGCTCATTTAATGAATTCATGCGTTTTCGATGAAGATGGTGGTGCCATCCTGAATCCGCCTCATGCTTGGATGATCAAGGCGTTCAAATTCTCTGTGCTGGCAAGGAATTTGTGATACGCGAGGGATTCTTCCAGCAATCCCCTCAGCGCGATGTACAATTCCGCCTGTACATAGGGATTCCTCTCCTGTTTTTCTGAAGACAGCTCGATTTGATCATCCCCAAATCGAATTGTCAGCTGCCCTCCTGCCGCGAGCCATTCCAATCCAATCTGCACCGCACTCTCACGGGACGCCATTGCCGCGGTCAGTTCCTGCAGGCCAGCCCTGCCATTACGTTGATTGAGGGCATATTTGCACAGACCGGCAAGCCGGTTCAGAAATTCCTCTGGTTTTTCTTCTGCCGGTGCAAGGGCAAACACATGGATCGTGTTCGGTCTGACAATCTCCATCGCCCTGCGCAGTTCCGCCGGAGATGGAGGGGCTGTGTAAATTGCAAATTCATCCGCCTGATGCAGATTGTAGCGGGTAACGCCTTTCGATTGGTCCGATCCCTCTGCCCAGACCAAGGCCCTCGCACGGATTGCGTCAATCTTCCCGCTGTCCGATCTCCAATCCCTGATCTCAATTCCTGGTTTTTGGATTTCAACCGGCGTTGATTTTACGATCCTGTACTCCTCGAATTGCAGTGTGAGCTGTCTTTGTCCGCGAAACATGCCGGCACGCAGGGAGTAGGCGATATCGAATTTGGTTTCAGCCTCGGGGAATTCCTCTCCGGCACCGTTCCACCACAAAAGGTCCTGCTCGGTTCCGCTTTCATCAGATATGACGATCCGCCGGTGCTCCCTGGTTTTTCCAATCTCTTTCATGGATTTCATGTTCACATCGCGGGTGGCAAGGATAATCTCCGGATTGCCGGCGCCGAAGGGTGCCAGAGTCTCGAGGGAGTCTGCAAGATCAAGGTGGAGTTCGCTTAATCCCAGCCATGCATCGATCTCAAGGATGGGTTCTTCCCGTGCCGCACCTCCCATCTGCTACTCGACCGCCCTTCCTAAACCTTTTCTGAATACGGCAAGTTTCACCACCGGCATGGAGAGTCCCGCCGCCATCGTTGTCGGCGATGGTCAGGGTCAGCGCCACCTGCCCGCCCGCGGCCCCGCCCAAGGGCAGGAGCTGAAGCACGATCGTCTCGTCCCCCTCGGTCAGGCTGTCGTCTATGATCTCCAGAATGAGGGTCTTGTCGGCCGTGTCGCCGGCCGCCCACACCACCACCGGCCCCTCCTGCAGGCCGGCGTCGAGGCCCGGGTCGAGGGCGCCGTCGGCGTTCAGCCGGGCCAGGTTGGGGCGCGACACGCCGCTGATCTGGGTGAAGTCGCCCGCCGCCAGGGCCGTGCCGCCGGGCCCCGCCGCCAGATCCCACACCACCCCGTCCGCCGCCGGCGCGTAGGCCGCGTCGAGTGCGCCGCTGGCGCTGAGCCGGGCCAGGTGGCCCCGCGCCGCCGCCCCCACGTGGGTAAACTCGCCCCCGATCAGCGCGCCCCCGTCGGGCAGGGGCACGACATCGAGGGGGTAGCCGTCGAGGGCCGCCCCAACGTCGAAGCCGAGGTCGAGGGTGCCGTCGGCGTTCAGCCGCGCCATATAGCGGCGCCCCAGGCTGCCCACCTTGGTGAACAGGCCGACGATCAGGATCTTTCCGTCGGCCTGGACGACCACCTCGCGCAAGTTGCTGTTTGGGTTGTTGGTCGTCGAGAAGCCCGCGTCGGGTGAGCCGTCCGCGTTGAGCCGGCTCAGATAGAGTATGGTCGCGCTCCCAGTGCGCGAGAACGCGCCGCCAATGATCACCCGGCCGTCGGGCTGGATGGCCAGGGCCGCGATATTGCCGTTTACCTTCAGGTGGGCGTCGAAGGTCTGGTCGAGCGAGCCGTCGGCGTTCAGCCGGGCGACCTCGGGCCGCTCTGTGCCGTCCACCTGGGTGAAGACCCCCGCGATGATGATCTTGCCGTCGGCCTGGGGCGCGATCTCCCAGACCCGATCATTCAGCTGCGGGGCAAAGCCTGTGTCGAGCGAGCCGTTGCTGTTCAGCCGGGCCAGGAAGCCACGCGGCCGCCCGTCGAAGGTGCGGAAGCTGCCGCCCAGCAGGATCTTGCCGTCGGCCTGCAATGCGAGCGCCTCGATCATCTGGTCGGCGCCCGCGCCCGCGTCGAAGCTCGGGTCATAGCTGCCGTCGGCGTTGAGCCGGGCGACCCGGCCGGCGTAGCGCCCGCCGGCCATGGTGAAGTTGCCCGCCACGATCAGCCTGCCGTCGGGCTGGACGAGGATCTGTCGCAAGGAGCGCGGGCCGTCGCCCTCGGGGTCGCCCGCGAGCGGCGGGATGCTGTAGTCGGCCGCGGTGGCGCTGCCCCCGGCGACCCGCAGCGCCGCGCCCACCCGCTGGTCGGCGCCGTCCGTCCGCCGCAGGGTGAGCGCCACGGTGCCCGCGCCCTCGTCGACCTGTGTGGCGGCCACGCTAAGGCCGAGCGTGCCCGGGCTCGCCGTGCCGTAGAAGCGGACCAGGATGCGCGCCGGGTCAAAGGTCAGCGGGTCAACCTCAAACGAGCCCGCGGCCAGCACCGCCCCGCCAGACAGCGGGGCCAGGACATAGACTGAGCTGACAGCGTCCCCGGCGTCGTTAAGGGTGGGCTCCACGGCGCCGTCGGGCAGCAGCCGGGCGAGGCCATAGCGGGTCTGCCCCCCAACCATTCGGAAGACCCCGCCGAGCAGGATCGTGCCGCCCGGCTCGACGGCCAGACTCTCGATCTGCCCATCGGCGCCGGGGTTAAAGCCAGGGTCGAGCGTGCCGTCGGCGCGGAGGCGGGCCAGCCTGTTGCGCGGCTCGCCGCCGAGCGTCTGAAAGGCGCCGCCGACCAGGACGGTGCCGCCCGCTTCCGCGGCCAGGGTGTAGACATAGTTGCCGGCGCTCAGCGTGAAGGCGGGGTCGAGCGCGCCGTCGGGCAGGAGCCGGGCCAGGTACTGGCGCGGCTGCCCCGCGACGCTGGTGAAATGGCCGCCGATCAGGATCGTCCCGTCGGCGAGCGGCAGCAGGCACGCGATGCGGGCGTTCGCGCTCAAGCTCGTGAAGGCCGGGTCGAGGTTGCCCGCGGCGTCGAGGCGCGCGACGAAGCCTGTGTAGGTGCTGGCGACATAGCCGGCGACGAGGACCGTCCCGTCGGCGAGCACAGCCAGATCGGTGGCGAAGCGGCCGGCGCCCAGCGCGCCGCTAAAGCTGTTGTCCCGCGTGCCGTCGGGCAGCAGGCGCAGGATCGCGCTGGCGCCGTCCGAGGCGACGAGGATCTTGCCGTCGGGCAGCAGGGCCAGGGCGTTGATAATCTTCAGGCCTGTCGTGACAGGCTCGAAGCTCTGGTCGCGCGTGCCATCGCCGGCGAGCCGCACGAGGATGGGATAGTCGGAGTAGCCATTGTAGTATCTGCCGCCGACCAGGATCTTGCCGTCGGGCTGCACGGCGAGGGCGTCGATCGTCGTGCCCTTGGCGAACGAGACACTGAAGCTCGGGTCGATGTCGCTGCCGAGCGGCGGGGCGGCGCGGGCCACGAGGCCGGCGACGAGGGTTGACAGCACGAGGCACAGGGCAAGGGCGAGCGGGGTGCGGCGGCGCGAGCGCATAGTCTTCCCCTGGGCATGGAGAGCTACGTTGACGAAATGGATCCGCCGCCATGGTACTACCGGCCCGCTGACCTGGCCTGACAAAAGACTCAGGTGACGGAACCTTCACGCCCGCTCTACTGGCCCTGGCGCTCGACGCCGATGGCCCGCGACGAGAGCAGCACCTGGCGGGCCGCCACCACCACGGGCGGCTCCGGGTCCATAGCGATGCCCTCGCGCTCGAAGGCCAGCTTGATCATCAGGCGCAGCTCGCGGGACATCTGCTGGTGGCACCCGGGCTTCACGCGCGTCAGGGTGCGGATCAGCACCGTATCGTTGCCAAACTCCTCGATGCCCTGGATGAGCGTCGGCTCGAGCACCTCCTCGAAGCGGACGTCGAGCTCCTGCCCGACCTGCCTGATCACCGCGAAGGCCTGGTCGAGGTTGGTGTCGGCGGACACGCTGATCATCACCACGGCGTAGACGTAGCCCTTCGAGTAGTTCACGATGCTGCCGATCTGGCCGTTGCGCACAAGGTGCAGCTGGCCGTCGGGGTCGCGGATGCGCGTCGTCCGCACGTCGATCATCTCGACCACGCCGCGGGCCTCGCCGGTCTCGATATAGTCGCCGACCAGAAAGAGGTTCTCGAAGAGGATGAACAGGCCCGAGATCAGGTCGGTGGTGACGGGCTGCGCGGCCAGGCCGACCACCAGGCTCAGCCCGCCGAGGGCGACCAGGATGGGGCCGATGTCGAAGCCGAGCGTGGCCAGGATCAGCAGGCCCCCGCCGAACATCACCACGTACTGCGCCGCGCTCTTCATCACCGGGGCGAAGGTGAGGCGCTGCTGCCACTGGGCGGCGCTCAGCTCGCCGCGCACCAGGTAGAAGGTGTTGATCAGCAGCTTCAGCACCTCGATCAGCACCAGGCCCAGGAAGACGATGCCGATCGCCTGGATAATGCGCGTCCCGTAGCCGGCGTACCCCGCCAGCGGGGCGATCTGGGCCAGGGCCAGGCTGATGGCCTGGACGTAGATGATGTACTGCACGGCCCGGCTGAGCAGCGGGATGAGCCCGCGCAGATGGTCGTAGAAGAGGTCGAGCTCGCGGTTGCGCAGGTAGGTCTCGCTAAGCGCGTCGAGGGTGTTGATGATCGAGCCCAGCATGCCGACGAGCATGCGGCCGGCCTGCACGATCAGGAAGATGCGCAGCGCGACGGCGAGCGTCTCGCCGGCCACAGCCGGGAGGCCCAGCAGCCCGGCCCCGCTGATCGCGACAAAGAGCCAGACGCCGATGCCGATGGTCTGATCGAGCAGCCGAAAGAAGAAGCTCAGCCGCTCGTCGCTGATCTGGATCGCCTCGACGCGGCGCACCTGCCGCTGCGCCCAGGGGAGGGCGCGGGACAGCAGCCTGAGGCCGTAGCGGGCCAGGAAGGCCATGCCGGCGGTGAGGGCGACGCCGATGCCCAGGCGCTGCCAGAAGCCGGGCGGCATGGTGGTGGTGATCAGCTCGACCGTGGCGGCCCGCACATCGCGCCCCTGGAGCATGAGCGAGGCGTTGAAGATCAGCAGGGCGGCCGCGCTCACCAGGAAGAGCAGCAGCAGCCCGGTGCGGCTCAGCCGCTGCGCGCGGGCCAGGTCTACCCGACCGGCCACAGGCAGCCGGCCGGCTGCCCGCACAAGATGGGTGAGCACAAATGCCAGCCCACCAAAGAGCGCGGCCAGGGCGAAGAACTCCGCGGCCGTCAGGAAGATGCCGTTAAGCAGCGTGTTGGGCTCCATGGCCGCATCGTAACACAGGATTAGCCCGTGGAACCGCGCCGCATGGCTAGTTGAGCTCGGGGCGGTGGCCCATGACATCCGCTGCTGGGGCGCGCCCAGGCGGCAGGCTACAGGCTGAACTCGTCCACCACCTGCTCGGCCCTGGTGATGAAGCGGGCCCGCAGGGTGGCGGCGTCGGCCTCGACAAGCATGGCGCCGTGGTCGGCATTGAAGAAGACCTGGCTGCCCTCAACCGCGCTAAAGCCGCGCCCGTAGCGGGCCCCGCCGCCCAGGCCGTTCACCACATAGGTGATGCCTTCCTGCTGCACGCGCTCGTAGGTGTGGTCGTGGCCGCCGAGGACGAGCCGGGCGCCCCAGGCGGCGAAGGGCCAGCGCATCCACTCCGACGAGCCGTGGTTGCCCGACGAGTAGGGCGAGTGGTGCAGCGCGACGATCTTCCACGGCGCCTGCGAGGCCGCCAGCTCGCCCTGCAGCCAGGTGGCCTGGGGCGAGTCGGCCGTCCAGCCGTCGGGCTCGCCGGGCATACTGTCGAGGCCGAAGAGGGCGACGGGGCCGCGCTCGATGCTGTAGTAGCGCCCGTTGCCGGGCAGCGTGAAGTAGGCCAGGTATGGGTCGGGGTAGCCGGGCACCCAGTCGTGGTTACCAAGCACCGGCCAGAAGCGATTCTCGGTAGCGCCCGGGCCGAACTGGCCCCGGTAGGGCGCGATGAACGCGCCGTAGTACTGGCCGACGTTGCGGTCGATCGTCTCGGCGCTGCCGTCGGGGTAGTTATTATCACCGGTGGTGATCACAAAGTCAGGCGCCCACGAGGCCACCAGGGCCGCCACGGCGGCCGCGGGCTCGCCCTCGAGCCCAAAGTCGCCGATCACGGCGAAGCGCGCGGCGGGCGCCGTTGGCGAGACCTGAGCGGG
>JAAXUL010001297.1 GCA_013336035.1 Chloroflexales bacterium | reverse complement strand
CCGGCGCCACGTCCGTCGAGGCGGCGGCGCGGCAGCTCCCCTTCCCGATCCAGCTCCCCGCCTACCCGCCCGACCTCGGGCCGCCCGCCGCCTTCGTCCAGGATCTGGGCGGCCCGGCCCTCGTGCTGGTGTGGGCCGACCTAGCCGAGCCGACGCGCGTGCAGCTCAGCCTGCACGCCCTCAGCTCTCGGGTTTTCGCTGAGAAGTTGCTCTTCGGAGGCGAAGCGGAGCTATTGGCCGAGACCGAGGTCAACGGCGCGTGGGCGCTGTGGGTGCGCGGGCCGCACATGCTGCGAACCGGCCCATCGGAGGGCGGCGAGTACGCGGAGGTCCGGCTCGTCGACGGGAACACCCTGATCTGGACGAACGGCGACGTGACCTATCGTCTGGAGAGCGATCTGACCCTGGAGGAGGCCCGGCGCGTGGCCGAGTCGCTCCGCCCCCTGGAGCCGTGACGCCAGTGGGAACCCCGGCTGCCCCGGCGGTGTATCTCTCGCAGATGTGGCTTCCACGAGTACGAAAGGAGCGAGCGATGTCCTGGAGCTTCACGCGCAAAATAGGGGCGGCGCTGCTGGGGGCGCTGGCTGCGCTCGCCGTTGTGGCGAGCGCCCAGGCCGGCGGCTGGTCGGTCGCGGTCCTCGACGCGCAGAGCGCCGCCGCGGTCGGCGGTGTGGTGCAACCAGGCGTGCCGGTCGAGATCGGATTCACCGTGGTACAGCATGGAATCAGGCCGCTGTCCGACCTCACGCCACAGATCACGCTGACCCGGGAGGCAGGCGGGGCGCCGCTCACGGTCAGCGCCGTCGCTCATGGCGAGCCGGGCCACTATCTGGCGACGGTCACCCTGCCAGATCCAGGGGTCTGGCGGTGGGAGATCAACGCCTTCGGCCCGCCAAGCGTGATGGCCCCGATCACGGTGGCTGCCGCGCCTGCCCGCGGCCCGGCGATCCCGATCCCGGCCCTCGTTGTGACCACGCTGGCCGCCGTGGCCATCGGGCTGCTCGGGCTCCGTATCTGGAGCGGTCGGCGCTCGGCCGCCGTGCCGCAGTGAACGGGCCGACGATACGATTCGCGCCTGCCCTTGGGCTGCTGCTCCTGGGTGCGTGCGGGCTGGGCCGTCAGGTGCTCAGCCCGCCATCAGCGCCCACCCCGACGGCGATCGCGCGTGGCCGGGCGCTGTTCGTCAACAAGGGCTGAACACCGCCATGTGATCAGCCTTGGGTTCGACGCGGGATCGTCACCCGCCGTGCTACACTCGCGACGATTCCGCATAGAGCGAGTGCGAAAACACCGCCCGGTTGGTAGTCCGGGCGTACGAGCTGCGACTCGTATCAGTATCCTTCCCCTCCAGGATGTCCAGCACCCGCCTTCACGCCAATGGAGGGACTCGTGAACACCCTGACCGTCTACTTCGAAGATCCCTGGTGGGTCGGCGTGATCGTCTGCGATGACGCCGGGACGCTCCGGGCCTATCGGCATATCTTTGGCAGCGAGCCGAGTAGCGAGGAGGTGCTCACCTTCGTGCTGCGCGACTTTATCCCGTTGACCAGCCAACCAGTGACGGGAATCGTGGGCGAGCCGGCAGCGACGCGCCGGCTCAACCCCAAGCGGGCAGCCCGTGAGGCAGCACAGCTTTCGGGAGCGCGTGGCATCTCGACCAAGGCCCAGGAAGCGCTCCGCGTGGCTCGCGAGGCGGAGGTGCAGGCGCGGCAAACGCAGACCCGCGCGGAACGTGAGCAGGCAGAGGCGCAGCGGTGGGAGCAGACTCGCGCTCGCGCCCGTGCCCGGCATCGCGGCCGTTGAACGGCGCGCGATGGTCGGTGGTGTGCGGTCGCGAGCCGAACGGAGCCAGCGCTGAAACGTCTGGCGAGCTGCGGATCATGGCCAGGCACGCCAAGAATCCATGCGATAATGGCGTAGCTCGCTAGCCTCAGGGCTGCCGGGCCAGCGTGATCAAGCTGCGTTTCAGCGACAGCACGATTAATAATCGGGGGCTAACCGTGCGCTTTGCCCGTGTTCTTGTCCTGACGGCCTTGCTGTCAGCTTTCCTGCTGAGTTGTGCTCAGCACCAGGTGGCGAGCGTTCCCGCACAGGCCTCCGTGTCGACCGTGCCCCCCCTTACGGCGACGCCCGCGCCGAGCCTGGTTCCTACAGACGCCCCCACCGAGATCCCGACCGCGACCATACGCCCTAGCACGACACCGCCACCCCCGACGCCCGCGCCGCCGACCGCGACAGAGGCCCCGCCCGTGGTGACGCCCGTGGCGACGCCCGCGCCGCCGACCGCGACAGAGGCCCCGCCCGTGGTGACGCCCGTGGCGACGCCCGCGCCGCCGACCGCGACAGAGGCCCCGCCTGCGGCGATGCCCGCGCCGCCGACCGCTACCACTGTACCGCCGACACCGGAGCGGGCCACGCGTACCTACGAGTTCCCCGTGGACGCCAAGG
>JAAXUL010000041.1 GCA_013336035.1 Chloroflexales bacterium | reverse complement strand
TAGCGCCTGCCGCGGCACGATACACAGCGTTCTTTACGACCTTGAGATGGCGAACAAGATGGGTGAGATACGTGACCTAACAATCGTCGTCGGTGCAAACGCGAAGGTGCCCAAGGGGTTGAAGTGCATGCCTCTTGTCATGGGCACGTGCCTCAAGGCGCAGGAGCCAGAGGGCATTTACGTCGTCGGTTGCCCCCCGAACATCACGGTGCGGCGGGGCGCCCCCGGCGCCTGGAATCTGCTCATCCAGGCAGTCTTCGACCCGGCCACCCGCGGCGCCGCGGCCCGCCTGTGGACGGGCGAGGCTGGCCTGCTCGTCATCGGCGTGACCGTTGTCGGCACGCTCCTGCTCTGGCGGACCCCGCTGCTGCGGCGGCCGTAGCCTGGGGGCGTACGGAGGCCTGGCGCACCAACGCGTGCGCCACCGGCCGATGCATCCGGTATCAGCCTATCCTGGCGCTGCAAAGAACCCCTTCCTTACGGATAGCTCGGAGTCGCTCCAGGAGTTTCCAATCTTCTTCCAATCCCGTCGGCGTATAGTCGTATACTGAAGTTGTCTGCTGTCTGCCGCGCCGTGGGAGCCGTAATGCGTATCTTGATCATCGAGGATGATGCCCGCCTCGCCCGCCTTATCGCTCGCGTTCTCGAGGAGGAGCACTACGCCGTCGATACCTGTAACGATGGGACCGAGGGGCTCGATCTGGTCCTGCGCGGTATCTACGATGTGGCGATCATTGACTGGATGCTCCCGGGCCGCGACGGCCCCGCGATCTGCCGGGCTGTCCGCGCCGCCCGCCTTCCGACGGCGATTCTGCTGCTCACCGCCCGCGGCCAGCTCGAGGATCGGGTCGCCGGCCTCGACAGCGGCGCCGACGACTACCTGGTCAAGCCGTTCGCCTTCGAGGAGCTGCTGGCCCGCGTGCGCGCGCTTGGCCGCCGCTTTACCCCGGCCAACGGCGACGCCGGCGAGCTGCGGGCCGGCGAGATCGTCGTCGATACGCGCGCCCACGTCGCCCGCCGCGGCTCCCGCTCGCTCGACCTGACCGCCACCGAGTGGCGCCTGCTCGAGTATCTGCTGCGCAATAGCGGCCAGACCCTCACCCGCCAGCAGATCCTCGACTATGTCTGGTCTTACGAGCGCGATGTCCAGCCGTCTATGGTCGATGTCTACGTCTCATACCTGCGCCGCAAGCTCAACGCCCCCGGCGAGGCCGACCCGATCATCACCGTGCGCGGCGTAGGCTACCGTATGGAGTCCACCCGTGTTTAATGGTCTGCGTCTGCGCCTGACGCTGCTCTATAGCGCCGCCGCCCTCGCCCTCGTGGCTCTGGTCGGCGGGGGCGTCTACCTGCAGCTCAGTCGCTATTTTCGCCAGACCACCGACCTGGCGCTGCAGCACAAGATGGTCCACGAGTTCTACCTGCTTGCCGCGACCCTGCCTCCGGATCTGGCCGCCGCCGACCGCGATTGGTCGGTCGTCCGCGGCGTCGTTCAGCGCCCCAACCCTGAAGTTATCTCCCCCCGGGAAAAGCGAGATGATCACAAGGACGAAGACGATGACGGTCATGAGAAGGGGCCGGTCGTCGCGGACCCGTGGGCGGGGCGCCAGGCTGACCTGGCCTTTAACGCCGAGCTGGCCGCGATCTTTGTGATGCCCCTCGATAGCGGCGGGCGCCTGCTCTTTGACCCCAACGATACGACTCCCCCCATCCCCCCCGACCGCACGGCCCTGGACCAGGCCCTCACCACAGGCTCTGATCTGCGCACCGTCACCGATAGCGATGGCCAGCGCATCCGCCTGTTAACCTACCGGCTTACCCGCGACGACGGCCCCGTCGCCCTGCAGCTCGGCCGCGTGCTCGGCGACCAGGAGCTTGTGCTGAGCCAGATGCTCACCGGCATCCTGGCCATGAGCGCCATCGGCACGGTCATGATCGGCGGCCTGAGCTGGTGGCTCGCCGGCCGGGCGGTGCTTCCCGCCCAGGCCGCCTGGGACCGCCAGCAGAGCTTCGTGGCGGGGGCCAGTCACGAGCTGCGCACACCGCTCACCCTGATACGCGCCAGCACCGAGGTGGCCCTGCGCGTCGCGCCCGCCGCCCAGACCGAGCAGCGCGAGCTGCTGGGCGATGTGCTGCGCGAGACCGACCATATGAGCTGCCTGGTCGATGATCTGCTCACGCTCAGCCGGCTGGATGTGGGCGGCCTGACCCTCGAGCGGGCCACGGTCGAGCTGCCCGAGGCGATCAGTGAGGTGGGGCGCCAGGTTGGCCGCCTCGCGGGCGAGCGCGGCCTTTCGCTGCGCGTCGAGGTGCCCCCGTCCCGCGTGCTGGCCGACCCGACGCGCCTGCGCCAGATCCTGATCATCTTGCTCGACAACGCTCTGCGCCACACCCCGCCGGGTGGCGCCGTGACCATCGTCGCCTGCCCGCCCGCGCAGCCCAGATCCCCCACCCGCATCGAGGTGCGCGACACCGGCGTCGGCATCGGGCCCGAGCATTTGCCCCATATCTTCGAGCGCTTCTACCGGGCCGACGAGGCCCGGGGCGCCTCGAGCAATGCGGGCCTCGGCCTCGCTATTGCCCAGAGCCTGGTTCAGGCGATGGGCGGCCGGATTGGTGCCGAGAGCGCCCCCGGCCGCGGCACGACGGTCTGGCTCACTCTGCCGACGGCCCCATAGATCTGCCCCTGCCCTGATTGTCACCCCATTGCCACGGGCGAAAGCTGTGCAACAAGGGTTGTAAATTGTGCACGCCCAGTGGCAGCCCCTTCCCGCACATAAGCTCCCACGCCTGGTACAGTGGCGATAATCCAGCATTGATGCAAGCTTCACGCTGACAACGCGGCTTGGTGGAGCGCGTCTATGCCCCTATATGCCTTGCAGTTCCTTCGTTTTCGCGGGAGGCAGCCCGCTATGACCCAGATTGAGCGCGAATTAGCCGATCACCTTCAACATCTGAGCGTAACCATTGGCCCGCGCCCGCCAGGGTCACGGGCCAATAGCGTTGCTGCCGACTATATCGAGGATGCCCTGGCCGAGTGGGGCTTCGCCGTTGACCGCGAGCCCTACGCCTGCTCTGGCGGACCTGATGGCGGCGACTCGGCCCGGCTCGGGAATGTCGTTGGTCGCATTGGTATGGGGCTGCCTGGCCGGGTCGTCCTCTGCGCGCGGCTCGACACCGAGGCCGGCGCCGGCGACGCCGATGAGAGCGCGGCCAGCATTGCGGTGCTGCTCGCCCTTGGTCGCCTGCTGGCCCAGCACCATCTGCGCCACGGCCTGGATCTTGTCATCTACAACGGCGGCGGGCCGCGCCTGACGGGCGGGGCCAGCTGCGGCACCGGGCAGAGCGTGTTTCTGGGCTGCATCGTCGCCACCGTCAGCTTCGATGGCCCTGGCCAGGCCTTTGCGCCTAACACTGTCAGCGCCCACGCGGCCTCGCCAGCCCTGGCCGCCGGCGTACGCCGGCTGCTGGGCCGCTACCCCGAGGCTGTCTGGGCAGATCTGCCCGCCGGGCTCGACCACTCGATATTTGCCTGCGACTGCGTGCCCGGCCTCGCCGTGGGCGGCGCGGCGCCCGCCCCGACGATCGGTCTGCTCGCCCACAGCACGCATCGCCTGCGCGAGGCCGCTATGCTCGGCGCCGAGATCGTGGCCCTACTCCAGTATCAGACTCCCGCAAGCTGCCGCGCCTCAGCCCTTGCCACGAGCCTGTAGCGTAGCGCCGTACCGTAGCCGCGGCCCTTGCCACGAGCCTGTAGCATAGCGCCGTACGGCACGGGCGCCCACAGGGGCGCCCGTACGGATCCGTGGGCTAGAGCCCAAGGTGCGTGAGCGCCGCGACGGCTGGCTCGAGGTAGGTGGCCATGCCCTCGACGGTGCCGCGCATTGGCGCCAGCAGCAGGTTGGGGAAGAGGCCCCCGGCGATCACGGCGGCGGCCAGGCCGCCCATCAGCAGGCGCTCGCGCCGGGTCAGGTCGGGCAGGTCCAGGTTGGCCGAGTTCTCGACCTCGCCCATAAAGCTGGCCCGGAACCAGTGCAGGGCGTAGACGGCGGCCAGCACGACGCCCAGGGCGGCGCCCGCGGCATAGGGCCAGCCGAGGACTGCTGAGCTGAACACGCCCTGCATGATTGTGAACTCGCCGATGAACCCGATCAGGCCGGGCAGGCCGGCGGCCGCCAGCAGGGCCAGCAGAGTCAGCCCGCCATAGGCCGGCATGACCTTCCACAGGCCGCCGAACGAAGAGAGCTCGCGGATCTCGCGCCGCTCGTAGATCACCGCCACCGCCACCAGGAGCAGGGCCGTGACGATGCCGTGGCTGACCATCTGGAACAGGGCGCCGCTCAGGCCGATGGTGTTCAGCGCGAAGATGCCCAGCACGATGAAGTTCATATGGCTGATCGAAGCGTAGGCCACGACCCGCTGCATATCGCTCTGGGCGAAGGCGACGGTCGCCGCGTAGATGATCCCAACCACGGCCAGGGCGGCGATGGCGGGCGCGGCCCACTCGGCGGCGTTCGGAAAGAGCGTCAGGTTGAAGCGGATCAGACCGTAGGTGCCAAACTTGGCCATCACGGCGGCCAGCATGATCGCCGCGGGCGTCGGCGCCGCGCTGTAGGCGTCGGGCACCCAGGTGTGCAGCGGCCAGAGGGCCAGCTTTACGGCGAAGGCGGCGAAAAAGGCCCCGAAGAGCAGCCGCTCGGCGCTGGGGCTCAGCTGGAAGGCGCCGCTGCGCATGTCGGCGACTATCTGCCCCAGGTCAAAGGTGCCGGGGTAGCCGGGCGTGAGGGCAGCTATGGCGTCGCGGTGCAGCACATACAGGGCGATGATGCCGATCAGCATTAGGACCGAGCCGGTGAAGGTGTAGAGGAACAGGCGCATGGCGGCCTGCGCGCGCCCGTGGTCACCCCATACGCCCACCAGGAAGAGCATCGGGATGAGGGATGCCTCGAAGAAGACGTAGAACAGCAGCATGTCCTGGACAAGGAACGTGCCGAGGAAGGTGGTCTCGGCGACGAGCAGCAGGGCCAGAATCGACCGCGACTGTCGGGTGAAGCGGCCCCCCGCCGCCAGCAGGGCGATCGGTGTTAGCAGGGCCGTCAGGAGCATTAGCCAGAGGTTGAGGCCGTCGACGCCGACGACATAGTACGCGCCCCAGCTGGGCAGCCAGGCGACTCGGTCGACCAGCTGCAGTGGGGGCGCGCTCACCGTGCCGTTGGGGCCTAATGGGCCGTAGGGGCCGCTAATAACAAGATAGGCCGCTGCGATGGCTAGGGCCAGGGTTAGCCCGCTGATAGCCAGGGCTGTCCACTGATGGAGGGCCGCGCGCCCGCGAGGGAGGGCTAGCAGCAGCAGGGCGCCGAAGGCGGGGGTCCAGAGCACGAGCGAGAGGAGCGGGAAGCTGAGGAGGTTCATACCTGTGGTGCACCTTCCAGTGTGTGTAGCCTGGGGGATCCCCCCATCACCTATGAAAAAGGTGGCAGTCCACAGCCTTTGTCAACCCTCGTGCAGACAATCTATGCCCACCCGAGCCGCTCCTTTGCTGGCCTCGAAAGCTCTGGCCCTGCTGGCCCCGTGAACTATATCACAATATCTCCGTGACGTAAATCACAACTTGGTCATTCATTCATTAGATATATTGATCGATTTAATGCGATAGCTGGAATGCATTAATTAGCCCGCGCTCGGGCGCGCTCCGGCGCGGAGGCGTCGCACGCGAGGTCGCCGGCGATATCCGCGAAGGCGTCCGCTAGCATATCGGGCCCATCCGCGACATGGGTGTCCGTGGGCCTGGTGGTGAGCTGCTCGCGCAGCCCGGGGTCCGCCTGGCTGCCCAGGGTGATCGCCACGACGCGGATCCCGGCCTCCCGGGCCTCTCCGGCCGCCGCGATCAGATCGTCCGCGGAGCCCTGGTTGATGCCGTCGGTAAGCAGCACAATCACGGGGGCCGCCTCGGGCCGGCGTAGATCCGGGCCCACGGCCGCGATGCCCGCGCGTAGCCCGCTGGCGATATCGGTGCCGCCGCTCGATACAATGGCCGCCAGCTTCGCCCGCACGGCCTGGTGGTCAAAGCCTAGGGGGCTGTCGAGCTCGGCCTGCTCATTGAAGCTCACCAGGGCGATCTGGTCGCGCTCCTGGCTTAGCCCGCCCACGAAGTTCTCGGCCGCCAGCTGCGCCATTGGCAGGGCGCCGCTTTCACCAATTGAGCTGGAGCGGTCAATGATCAGCACTAGGTCGAGCGGCTGAGGCTGTGCCTGGCACACGGTCGGCTCAGGGCTGGCGGTGGCGGTGGCGGTCGGGCTGGCCGTGGTGGTCGGCTCAGGGCTGGTGGTGGCGGTGGCGGTCGGGCTGGCCGTGGCGGTCGGCTCAGGGCTGGCGGCGGTGGCGGTCGGGCTGGGGCTGGCGGTGGCGGTCGGGCTGGGGCTGGCGGTGGCGGTCGGCTCAGGGCTGGCCGTGGCGTCCGCCAGAATGGGCGTCTGCAGGATGATCGGCGTGGCGACGGGCGCCTGATGCGTAGGGGCAAGGGTTGGCGCAACGCTGGGCTGGACGACAGCCGGGGTGGCCGTCGCCGTGGCGAGGGGCGCCTGGGCCCTGGCCGGCTGCGCGGCCGTGGGCGTATCCGGCAAGGCAACGCCGGGCGCGGGGGTGGCGGCCGAGGTAGAGGCGGCCGGCACGAGCTGCGGGCTGGCCGGCTGCGCGGGCGGCGCTGTCGGAGCGGGTGGCGCTGTCGGCGCCGCGGCAATGCTCAGGCCGGTGGTGGCTGTGGGCGCTACGGCGTGAGCCCGGGCCCTGGCCGCCTGGGCCTCCGCGGCCACGAGCGGCAGATAGATGGCGCGAGCTACGCCGGCCAGCGAGGCTGTTGGGGTTGGCTCAGGGCTGGCGGCCTGGTCCGCGAGCGCGCAGGCAGTCACCGGCACGGGCGTTGGGCTTGGCTCGGGGGGGAACACG
This sequence comes from Chloroflexales bacterium, assembly GCA_013336035.1. Lineage (GTDB taxonomy): Bacteria > Chloroflexota > Chloroflexia > Chloroflexales > Chloroflexaceae > CAIWXH01. Next base: position 12,526 of record JAAXUL010000041.1, on the reverse strand, counting down.
ATGATGAAGAGGCGCAGGATCAGGACGATCTGGAGGACCACGCTCAGGGCCACCAGGGTCATCCAGCGGGCGATCAGACGGCCGGCGCTGAGCATCTGGACGCCGCCGCGGCTCAGGGCCGCCTGGAGCTCGCGGGCCGTGAGGGTGATGAGGGTATAGCCGAGCTCGTAGAGGATGGTGGCGAGGGTGTTGTCGGGGTCGCTGACGATATCGGCGAGCATATCGCGCTCTTCGACCGAGTCGGAGAAGAGACGTTCCATGCGCCGCAGCAATTCTGTGATGAGGCCCCGGACGAACGGTTGCATAGCGGCCACCTGCTCCTCGCTGGCTCTTACGGGTCCGACCCGCGGCCTCCGCAGGATCGTGGCGGGGGGGCGTGGTCTCTGCCGACGTGTATAGAGGCGGTCATGCTGGTCTCTCGATCCTGAGCATACGACAGAAACTCGTGGCCTGATCTCAGCGCAAGCTTACCTTTATCTGAGGAGCAGCGGAGCCAGGCCTTAGCCGGGTAGGAGGTTGAGGCGCCCGGCGAAATCCATGATCTGGCGGTCGAGGGTGGCGACGGCCGCCTGCGCGCGGCGCTGCTCGGCCTGGGCGCGGGCGCGCTCCTCGGCGAGGGCGAGCAGCTCGGCGCCGTTAGCGCTCAGGCTGTAGACAAACGGGCGGCTCTCGCTGCGGATAACCAGGCTGTCGCCGGCCAGGCCAGCCATGACGCGCGGCAGATCTGCCGGGCTCCACGCCTTGCCGCGAAACTCCTTGACCCACTTCTTGATCTGATAGGCCGTCGCGGGCGCCCCAAGGGTCTGGAGGGCGGCGAGGATGTCGACAAGCTCCTGGGCGATCTCGGGCGCGGCGACCGCGGCCTGGGCGGGCTCCTCGTCGGGCACGGCGACCGCGGCCTCAAGCTCGGCGAGCAGCGCCTCGTCGAGGCTCTCGACGCGGCCGCGGGCGATGCTGATCGCGGCGCTGACCCGCGCGAGGTCGTTGCCGAGGTGGTGCTCGAGGACCAGGCCGAGTCGCAGCCAGCCCTCGTCCGGCCCGGTCGCGCTATCGAGGAGGCCCAGCTCGAGCAGCTCGATGGCGCCCGCGCTGAGGCCGGTGCGCTCGGCCAGATCGGCGCGGGAGAGGCGGCGGGCGGCGCGGCGCGCAAGCAGCCAGCGCCCGCAGAGGCGGCGGGCGGCGCGCATCGCCGGGGCCACCTGCCCGGGGCCGGGTGCCAGCTGGTCGATCAGGCGCTCGAAGGCGATGGTGCGGGCGCTCTCGAGCGCTGGCCCGTCGGCCCCGGGCTGGCTATGGCGATGGATGCTCTCGTTGCTCATGGGTTCCTGCTCCTGGAAGTACTTAGCGGCCAGAGGCCGGCTCAGTCACACTCATGGGGGACGGGCAGCAGGTCGAGAGCCCGCAGATGGGCCCGAGTGTCGGCGATGATCCGCGAGTATCGCTTGCGCACGGCCTCGGGGGACCAGGGGGGCGTAAACAGGGCGGCGATCGAGTCGTAGGGCGTCGCCGGGTCGCGCATGCGCTCGGCGACAATCCGCGTCTCATCGGGCGAGAGGCGCAGCTGCCAGTACTCGTCGATCGCCGCCAGGCACTCGTGGCGGTAGAGCCGGTCGTCAAGCTGCGAGGAGAGGTCGAGGCTGAGCTCGGGGTGCGCGCCGAGCACGGCCTCGTCGAGGGGGATCGGGGCGGCGGCTGTGGCGGCGGCTGGGGCGGCGGCTGGGGCCGGATGATCGGGGCTGTGGCGCTGTGAGTGACGCAGCTCGTCGACCATACGGTTGCGCGCGATCCGCCTGAGCAGCGGCGTCAGCTGGGGGCCAGGGGCGATCGGCCGCGCCGCCAGGGTGTCGAGAATGTGCATACACATACTTGTGATCACACCCTCGTGGGCGTCGCGGAGCCCGCGGGAGCCGCCGAGGTCGGTGAGGTTACGCTGGACCCACCCCCAGGCGAGGGGCTGGACGATCGCCTGGAGGATGGGCCAGAGCGCCTCGAGATGGGCGCGGAGGGCGTCGCGGAGGGCCTCGTGCTCATCGCTATCGCGACAGGCGCCGAGGCGCGCGACAAGCTGCTGGTAGCCCTCGACCATGCGGGCCAGGGTCGACTCATCGTATGCTAGCGGTGGCTCGCTCATCTGCTGCCCCTTGCCGATGCGCGGCAGCGCCCGCCTTGCGCCGGCGATCAGCCGGCCGAAGAGGGCGGGGCGCTGCGCGCAGGCTGGTTGTAGGAAACGGCTCATAGGCCTACCGACGTCCCGGGAGCGGCGCGGCGGCGCGCCGGGTGTGGCCGCCGCGCCCCTATCTAGCTGGCGACCTGCGCGATGAGGGCCACCAGAGCGGCGAAGAGAATGATCCCGAAGATGAGGCCGAGGCAACCCTGGCCCTGCGCAGGCTGTGGCTCGACCGCCGTCTGCACGTAGATAATCCTGGGCGGCTGCGGGGCGGGGGCAGTGGCGCTAAGCAGCATTGCCAGGACGATGGCCACGGCGCCGATCACGATCAGAGTCTCCATTGGGCTCCCCCTTTCCTGTTCCTGCCGGGGCCCGTGGGCGGGGATGCTGGCCGGTGTCTACGGTGCCCTCGTAGATGATCAGCGGCGGCGGCGACAATGTGTGACAGGCTGTCTCCCACATGTTAGAGATTGCCCAGCGTATGGTATGATAGACGCACGTACGACCATACATAGGCTATCTCCTCATCCATCTTTAAGGGGCCTCGTGGTGAGCGCCGCCCAGCTGCCGGTCATTCACAGCCAGCTGATCGCCGTCGAGCTGCAGATCGTGACCCCGCACGACCTCTTGCTGACGGCATCCGCCTGTATCCTTGGCCGCTCGTCCGAGTGCGATGTCGTGGTGCGCGAGGGCCGCGTCTCGCGCCGGCACGCCCAGATCGAGCGCCGGGGCGACCACTATATCCTGAGCGACCTCGGGAGCAGCAACGGCACCTACGTCAACGGCCAGCGCCTGCTGGGCCAGCATCTGCTGCGCAACGAGGACCGGATCGGCCTCGGCAACCCCACCGCGCTGCTACGCTTCGTCGACCCCGAGGCCACGCAGATCTCGGCGGGGGTGCTGCGCTTCGACGAGCGCAGCCAGAGCTTCGTGCTCGGCGGCGCGCCCCTCGACCTGCCGCCCCTCCAGCTTATGCTCCTGGTCCACCTCTTCCAGCACGCCGGCGAGGTCTGCTCGCGCTCGAGCTGCGCCCAGGCGATCTGGGGCCGCCCGTACGACGCCCGGCTCGACCAGGGCGCCCTCGACACCGCCCTCAGCGATCTGCGCAAGGCGCTGCGCCAGGCCGACCCGACGGTCGACCCAATCGAGACGCGGCGCGGCCTCGGCTATGTGCTGCACCTGTAGGGCTACATCTGCTCTGGCGCGGCCCGTGGTACAATAACCTGTATCCGCCGCAACATGTGAGGAGCACCGCGCCATGAGCGACGACCCCCGCCAGGCGCTCCTTCAACGCGCCGAGGAGCAGCACGTCGCCTTCGTCAACCTGCAGTTCACCGATGTGCTCGGGATGGTCAAGACGGTCACCATCCCGCTCAGCGAGCTCGAGGACGCCCTGGGCCACGGCGTCTGGTTCGATGGCTCGTCGATCGAGGGCTTCGCCCGCATTGTAGAGAGCGATATGTATCTGGTGCCCGACCTGGCGACCTACGCGCTGATCCCGTGGGACCAGCACGAGGGCCTGGCGACGGCGCGCCTGATCTGCAATATCCACACCCCCGACGGCAAGCCCTTCGCGGGCGACCCACGCCATGTGCTCGCCACCGTCACGCGGCAGGCCGCCGAGCAGGGCTTCGGCTTCAACGTGGCCCCCGAGCTCGAGTTCTTCCTCTTCAAGACCGACAGCGAGGGCCGCTCGCTGCCCCTGCCCCACGATCACGCCAGCTACTTCGATGTCTCGACCGACCAGGCGACCCTGATCCGGCGCCAGATGGTGCGGGCCCTGCAGGGCCTCGGCATCGCCGTAGAGGCCGCCCACCACGAGGTAGCCGCCGGCCAGCACGAGATCGACCTGCGCTACGCCGAGGCGCTGCGGGCCGCCGATAATACCGTAACCGCCCGGATTACGCTCAAGGCCGTCGCCCAGATCAATGGGCTCTACGCGACCTTTATGCCCAAGCCGATCGCCAGCGTCAACGGCAACGGTATGCACGTCCACCAGAGCCTGGTCGACCTTGTGACGGGCCTGAATGTGTTCGCTGACCCCGCCGACGCCTACGGTCTGTCGGCGACGGCGCGCCACTTCATCGCCGGGCTCCTGGCCCATGCCCGCGGCATGTGCGCCGTGCTGGCGCCCCTCGTCAACTCGTACAAGCGGCTTGTGCCGGGCTTCGAGGCCCCGGTCTATATCTCGTGGGGCCGCACGAACCGCTCGGCCCTGGTGCGCGTGCCCCGCATCACCGCCGGCCGCCACCAGAGCACCCGCATCGAGCTGCGCTGCCCTGACCCCGCCTGTAACCCCTACCTCGCCTATGCCGTGATGCTCGCCGCCGGCCTCGACGGGATCAAGCGCAAGCTCTCGCTGCGCGAGGCCGCCGAGGAGGATCTCTTCCACGTCGACCCGCGGGCCCGCGGCCTCGCCACCCTGCCCGTCTCGCTCGGCGGCGCCCTCGATGCCCTGAAGGACGACGAGGTGATCCAGCAGGCCCTCGGCCCCTATGTCTACGAGCGCTTCGTCGACGCGAAGCAGCAGGAGTGGGAGAGCTACCGGGCCCACGTCTCTGAGTGGGAGGTGGCGCGCTACCTCTCGATCTTCTAGGCGCAGCGCCGGCGGGTAGGTATACGCTAAAGGGTGGTCGCTCCCAGAACTTAAAAGTTTGAGCGGATCGGGGCACACTTTCGGTGCTTGACGCCCAAGGGAAGAGCGCCAGCGCAGGCAAGCCGGCCTCGGCGAGGGTCGCGAAGGTCAGGCGAGTCTTGGTCGAGGGGGCCAGGTCGGCCGCTTCGCCAATCAGCCATGGTAGGTTCTGGGCGATCGCGTTGAGCACCTGGCGTGCGATCCACTGGCTGATCGTCCTCCATAGCCGGAGCGGACGGGCCGACTTCGGTGTCCGGGAGATCGCGGAGGAAGCCGATGTGGGGCGCAACGAGCTCTGCGATACCCACGACTCCGCAACCGGCGCCGTGGTGAAGCAGGGCTATATCAGCGTCCTCCGCGAGCAGGGCCTCATTGACATTGTCGGCGATGTAACTACGCCGGGCGGGAAGAAGCCCCGCAATGTCTACAGCGTCGATCTCGCCCGCCTCATCGTGGAGAGCGCCGCCCTGGTCCCCCCAGCTCTCTACTGCTCCAAGCGCGTGCGCCACGTCAACAGACCCGCTGATGGCGATTGCCCAACGCCTGAGCCTGGATGAACAGGAGCGGATCATCTGCTCGAACTGGCTGTAGGATTCCCGCAAAGCATCCAGCTGCGGCGCGCAGTTCGGTCAGAAGAAGCGGTCGCTCACGATCCGCGACAGGTTCAGCACCACCGGGCGGCCCCGCAGTGCGCTCAAGGTGATCGTCCGCCCATACTCGACCTGCTCCTCCGCGGCGGGTCCGCGCAGCACTCGCGCGTAGGGCAGCGTGAAGTCGGGGGCCACCGTGCCGACCTGCGGCACGCCCTCCGGCCCCCGCGGCTGCACGAACTCCTGCCGCCACTTGCGCGTCATCGGGATCAATGGCCTCGCCATCCCCCCCTCCCTTCGTATGCGCGTATGCGCTTCCCTATGCGCTCTGCTCGCACACCTGTCTGAGCCGCTGCATCTGCACGTGGGCGTCCCAGCCCATCAGCGGCCCAACGGTCGCCGGCCACACGCGGTCAAGGATCGGCAGGCGCAGCCGGTACTCGATCCGGTTCTGGATGAGCGTCCTGCCATCCTCGGCGGGGCGCCAGTGCCAGGCGTCGAACCCCTCCCAAAAGCCGTCGAAGGCCCAGAGAATGAGCCCCGGCCGCCGCGTGGAGACGGTGTAGCTGGCCTCCAGTAAGCGGCCCAGGCCCGTCAGGGTCAGTCGCCACCGCGCCCCCTCGGCGAAGCTCCACTGCTCCTCAGGGGTGAAGCGCACCGCGCCGGACATCCACCGGAGCATCAGGGTGCGCTCGGTCATCGCCGTCTCGACCCGGCGCATGGGCGCCGCGACGACGACGAACTCTTCCAGCAGGTAGGGCGGTGTATTCATAGGCTGATCGTCCGCGCCTGGTAAACCTTGAGCCGCTGCGGGTAGTATACCCCCGGTGTATTGCGTTTGTCCACCTTTTGCACATTTATGGTGCTATTGGCGAACCTATACAAGGTACGATACCAGCTACGGTCCCCATGACTCGCCAACCTGGATCATAATGAAAAGGGGCCGCGACCCCACCAGTGCAGGCTGACCTGCTGGTGGGTGCCGACGGCGTCCACTCGTTGGTTCGGCAAACCCTCTTCCCTGAAGGCCCGCCACGGGAAGTGGGCCGCCTCTCGTGGCGAGCCGTGATCCCCCAGCGGCCGGGCTGGCTTGGGGCTGATGCAGGGACGATGATCAGCGGCGCGGAGGGGAAGACGATGGTGTTGGTCGATGTAGGCGCGCAGGCGGTCTTCTGGAGCGCCGGGATGCTCGGGGCGGCCCCGACCGAGCCAGGCGCGCCAGCGGCGATCCATGCCCGGGTCCTCGAGGCGTTCCGTGACTGGCCGAACCCCGTGCCTGCGATGCTCGCCGCGACCGACCCGCACGCCATCATCGAGCGCCCGCTCGTAGACCGGCCGCCCCTGACGCGCTGGAGCGTCGGGCGAGTCACGCTGCTGGGCGACGCTGCCCACCCGATGGTGCCCGCCCTGGGGCAGGGCGCCAATACCGCATTTGAAGACGCGGTCGAGCTGGCGCACTGTCTGACCACGGCCCCAAGTATCGAGGGAGCCCTCACCACCTATGAGGCAGGTCGCCTCCCACGCACGCAGGTGATCCAGGCGCGAAGCGCGACGCAGGGGAGCCGCGCCTACGATCCGGATAGCGAGCGCTACCTGCGAGGGGTGGCCGAGCAGGCGCAGATAGGGCAGGACGCGTTTGAGCAGTGGCTCTATGGCTACCGCCCAGGCGCGGTTCGCTGATAGGCCCCTGGCCCCACGCGGTACTCCTTATGTGCCTGCTGCTCGATCACGGGCTGCGCGTGGGTGAGGTCGCCAGGCTCACGGTTGGCAGTATCCACCTCGGCGAGCGCACCTTGACCTTCTACCGCCCGAAGGTCGATCTCTCGCAGGCGCACCGGCTCACGACTGACACGCTCAAGGCCGCCCGACGCTACCTGCGCCTCGTGCTCGATCCAGATGGTGTAGGCAAGCGTCCCACTCGCCCCCACCGCAAGCAGCTCGAAGGCGGTGTGGCCGCCGCGCCAGCGCGCGGCGGCCCACGCCAGGCGCGGCCCGACCTGCTCCCAACCGCGCTCGTAGGCTCCCCAGCCCCCACAGATGGTGACATCATCGCCCAGCGACCAGCAGGCTTTGTAGGGGTTTGGATCGCCGGTGGCGAACTGGCGGATACCTGCCTGGACCTGGTCGAGCACGAACTGAAGGGGCACTACGGTGGTCATAGTGATCCTCCTCTGTACTTTTGCGCTCAAAGCTTGCCGTAGTCGCATCCGCTCAAGCTGCCTCCTCGGGCGCTTGCTGGGGCATTGCCTGATCTCCCCCGCCCAGCGGGGGGTGGACGGCCGACGGCCGGAGCAGCGTCATCAGGGCCTCGAACGAGGTGAAACGCCCCGTGCGCCCGCTCTGGATGTGCTCCACCTCGCCGCACCACTGCTCCAGCCCATCGGCCCCGACCTCACGCCAGAGCCGCACCAGAAACGAGCGATAGTCCGTCGGCTCCATGGCCCCGCCCCTTTCGCTTCCCCTGTGCGGCGCTCCACGGAGGACCAGCCCTGCCAGTCCGGCGCCGCAGCCCCGCCTGTGTGATCATCTCCTCCTAGCTGAGCGTGCGGGATGCGGCCTCGGGCCTGGAAGACCACCTTGTTGGGCATACGCGTTCCTTGAGCGCTTGAGACCGCCGCTCTACGGATGCTCATAGCGCTCCTCGACGTCCTGTGACCATGGGGTCAGCGGGCGCGGCTGAAGCTCGCCGTCGACGTGCAGATCGACCCGCTCGTTGAAGAAGCAGAGCAGGCCCTTGATCTTCGGGTTCTCACGGATGGGGTCGGGGTAGCTCCAGACGAGATCCTCGACGGTTTGCCCGCCGGCGGTCGCCGACCAGTAGCAGGCGACGCCCTTGTAGGGGCACTGCGTCCGCCGCGCCGTGGGGGTGAGCAGCTCCATGCGCACATCCTCAGGCGGGATGTAGTAGCGGGTTGGGAGGTAGGTCTCGAAGAGCAGGTGGGGCCGGCGCGTCTCGGCGAGCGTCACCCCGCCCAGGGCGACACGCACGTGGCGTGAGCTGGCGAGCACATCGACCCGGTGGTATGGGATGCGGGCGTGGACGAAGATCTGCTCCTCCTCCTCATACCAGCCGTCCATCTGCTCCCAGCGGAACGAGACCATGCCATGGAGGGCCGCGAAGGCGGGCGGCGGCGCCTTGACAATCCATGCCCCGCGCTCAGCGACCTGGGTGCCGACCCGGAGCGTCTGATAGCTCACCGCCGGGCGCTGATCCTGGGAGGCGTCTGGCGCGAGGGCTTCCATCCGCACATCCTGCTGAGGGAAGTAGTAGGTGGGGCCATAGCCCGGAAAGGGCCCGGGTCCGATTTGGCCCAGCAGCAGCGCGCGTCTGCTGTCGGCGACGATTTCGCCGCCGAAGCGCACCCGCACCCAGCGCGGGCTTGGCTCCACGAACGGCGCTAGCGGCCCGAAGCGGGGCTGCTCTGGCGAAACGGTGTGCTTGCCGGTCATTGAGGTCCCTCCTTCTCCTGAACCTGGCACCTGATCGCTACGAGGCCACACTACGCAGGCGGTGTAGACAAAAGATTGACAGTCGTATGAAGCAGAGCCGTTGAGCTGGCGCACGCGCTGCTTGCAGCTACCCCCATCGGCAGCGCTTTCCCGGTGTCGATCATTTGTAGACATGCCGTCACTACACTCCCGCTCAAGCAAGAGGGCCGACGCAGGCACCCGCGTGGGCTGCCCACATCGCGAACCGTTGGGCCTCTGGAAACAGCAAGGATTCCCCTATGGCACGCATGCTGATCTGTACCTTTCCTGGCACGGGGCACCTCAACCCCGGCCTGCCGATTGCCCGCGAGCTTGTGCAGCGCGGCCACGAGGTCTGGTGGTATACCAGTCGGCAATTTCGGAGCACAGTTGAGGCAAGCGGCGCACACTTCACGCCAATGCAGGCCGCCATCGATCCGGCCGATCAGAGCCTCGCGGAGCGATTTCCTGCATTGGGCAAGCTGAGCGGGCTTGCAGGGTTTCGGTTCGCCCTGAAGCACGTCTTCATCGACGCGATCCCCGGCCAGGTTGCCGACCTGCAACGCATCCTGGGCGCGTTTCCTGCCGATCTGCTGCTTGTCGACACCGGCTTTCTGGGCGCCAGGATCGTGCATGAGCTTGGCGGCCCGCCCTGGGCCACCTATGGGATGACGGCCTTGACGGTGAGCAGCCGCGACACCGCGCCCTTCGGGATGGGCCTGCCGCCCGGCACCGGCTTCCTGCCGCGGCTGCGGAACCGCGTGCTCAACGCACTTTCGGACCGGGTGCTCTTCCGCGGCGCGCAGCAGCAGCTTCGGCGGGTACGGCAGCAGCTGGGTGTCCCGACCGACGGCCCCCCGGTCCTCAGCAGCACGCTCTCGCCGTTCCTGTACCTGCAGAGTGGCTCGCCCGCCTTCGAGTACCCGCGTAGCGACCTGCCGCCGCAGGTGCATTTCGTTGGCCCCCTATTGCCTGAGCCGCCGCGCGACGTGGCACTGCCTCCATGGTGGGGCGACCTTGGCAGCGGCAGGCCGGTCGTCCTGGTGACCCAGGGCACCGTCGCCACCGACCCGGGCGACCTGATCCTGCCGGCTCTGCAGGCCCTGGCCGACGAAGAGGTCCTGGTGGTGGTCACGACCGGAGGCACGTCGGCGGCGGCGCTTGCCCGGGCGTGGGCGCGCGACGCGGACACCGCGGCGTGGGCCGCCGAGATCGAGCCGCTGGTGCTTATGGGGCGGATGGGCGTCTACGGGCCGCTGCCCCATGTGCCCGTGCCGTACCGCCCCCCGGCGCCGGCGACCACCACGCCCGCTCCGCTTCCCGCCAACGTGCGCAGCGTACCGTTCGTGCCCTTCGGCGCGCTGCTGCCCCACGTGGACGTGATGGTGACGAACGGCGGCTACGGCGGGGTCCAGTTCGCCCTGGCCCACGGCGTGCCCCTGGTCGTGGCGGGGATGAGCGAGGAGAAGCCCGAGATCGCGGCCCGCGTGGCCTGGAGTGGCGCGGGCATCAACCTCAAGACGAGGCGGCCTACCCCACGGCAGATCCGCGCCGCCGTGCGGACCGCCCTCACCGACCCCCGCTACCGCCGCAGCGCCGAGCGCATCCGCGATGACTACGCGCGGCACAACGCCCCTGAAGCGGCCGGGGAGCTGCTGGAGCAGCTGGCCGCGACCGGGCAACCGGTGCTGCGCCAGACGCCTCGGCAGCCCGTGGCGCCCCGGATCGAGGCGATCCTGGAGCGGCTCGCCCCCGGAGATGAGCCGGTGCTGGGCCAGCCGCCTCAGCGGCCTGCGGCGCCCCGCAGTCATGTGCTTGCCGATGTGTATGAGCGACTACAGGAAGGGCTTGACTGATGGCCCGCTTTCTCATCGAACAAAGGTATAGTGGGGCGACTCGCGGCGAAGAAGCGACAGAGCGCGTTGCGTACCGGCAGCCCTTGGCGCTATACTGGTAGCCTGCCCGGAGCGAGGGACCGCCGCCCGGGCCGCGTCGGCTGAGCGGGCCTCAACCGGCCCGCCCGCCGCGAGCTGCCCCTGGGACACCCCCGCTCGCGCCGCTTTTGCTCCTCGCCCGTGGGCAGCTGGCCTGAGGAGTGGCCATGCAGCTCGATCAGGTGGTCGTTTGCCCGGTGCTGGTTGGACGCACGCCCCACCTGCGCGCCCTCGGTCAGCTGGTTGACGCGGCGGCGCGCGGGCAGGGCCAGATCGCGCTGATCTCGGGCGAGGCCGGCATTGGCAAGTCGCGGCTCGCCGCCGAGGCGCAGGCGTATGCGGCGGCCCAGGGCTTTCTGCTGCTCACGGGGCACTGCTACCAGCCCGATCTCGCCAGCCCCTACGCGCCGCTGATTGACCTTGTCCGCAGCCGCTTCGCCCTGCATCCCCCCGTCGCTGCCCCCGCCGCTGCCGCTCCGCTCCTCCGCGAGCTCGGCCAGCTCTTGCCGGGCATGCTGCCGCTGCCGGCCGAGCCTGCGCCCGCGGCGGCCCTCGATCCGATCGCGCAGAAACGGCGGCTGATCGTAGCCTTCAGCCAGTACCTCTTCCACCATGCGGCGCAGCAGCCGCTGCTGGTGATCCTGGAAGACCTGCACTGGAGCGATGACGCCAGCCTGGACGTGCTGCAGCACCTGGCGCGGCCGATCGCCACGCGCCCGATCGTGCTGCTGGCAACGTACCGCACGGATGAAGCCAACCCCCCGCTGCACCAGCTGCTCGCCTGGCTGGAGCGCGAACGGCTCGCCCACGAGCTCGCGCTCGCGCGGCTCGGGCGCGATGAGGTCGCGGCGATGGTGCGCGCCATCTTCGCCCTGGAGCGGTCGGTGCGGGCCGAGCTGCTCGATCTGCTCGAGGGCCTGACCGATGGCAATCCGTTCTTCATCGAGGAGCTGCTGAAGTCGCTCGTCGCCGCAGGGGACATCTTCTACGGCGAGCACGGCTGGGATCGCAAGCCGATCGGCGAGCTGCACATCCCACGTAGCGTGCAGGAAGCGGTGCAGCAGCGGGTCGAGCGGCTGCGCCCGACCGCCCGGCGCGTGCTCGCCACGGCCGCGGTGGTCGGGCGGCAGTTCGACTGGGGGCTGCTCCAGGCGATCACCGGGCTCGCCGAGGCCACGCTGCTCCAGGCGCTCAAGGATCTGATCGCCGCGCAGCTGGTCGTCGAGGAGTCCGCCGATCACTTCGCCTTCCGCCACGCGCTGACGCGCCAGACGATCGCCGCCGGCCTGCTGGCCCGCGAGCGGCGGGCGCTGCACCACCGGATCGCCGAAACGCTCGAGCGCCTCCATCCCGATGAAACCGTCGCCTACCTGGGCGACCTGGCCTATCACTACGACGAGGCGGCCGACTGGGAGCAGACGCTGGCCTACGCGCAGCGTGCCGGCGAGCGCGCCCAGGCGGTGAACGCGCCCCGCGCCGCCGTCGAGCAGTTCACCCGGGCCCTGCGTGCGGCCGCACAGCTCGGCCGCGCCCCCGACGCCGGCCTGCTGCACGCCCGGGCGCGGGCCTACGAGCTGCGCGGCGATTTCGAGGCGGCGCTCGCCGCCTACGAGGCGGCGCTGGCGGGGGCCCGGGCCGCGGGCGATCCGCCGCTGGAATGGCAGGCGCTGCTCGACCTCGGCCACCTGTGGGCCGCGCGGGACTACGCCCGCACCGGCGACTACTACCGCGA
>JAAXUL010000463.1 GCA_013336035.1 Chloroflexales bacterium | reverse complement strand
GCTTGCGCTGGTCGCGCTGCTCGGGGCGCTGACCTTCGGCGCGCTCAGCGCCCTGTTGATCGCGGTCGTCATCTCGCTGATCGCCCTGATCTGGACCGCGGGGACGCCGGACCTGGTCGTGCTGGGTCGCACGCCGGGCCGGCTCATCTTCGTCGATGTGCGCGATAACCCGAAGGCCGAGACCCTGCCCGGCCTGCTGGTGGCGCGGCCCAATGCCGGCATCTTCTTCGCGAACGCCGGCGCGCTGCACGACGCGGTGATCGCGCACGCGCAGCACAGCGCGCCGCCGATCCGGCAGGTGGTGCTCGACCTCGGCGCCAGCTCCGACCTCGATGCGCCAAGTGCCGACATGCTCGCCGAGCTCCGCGAGGACCTGCGCGGTCGTGGCATCCGGCTCGTCCTGACCGAACTGGGCGCGCCCGCGCGGACGACGCTCGAGCGCAGCGGCGCCCTGGCCGTGATCGGCCGCGAGAACCTGATCGCGCGCACGATGGACGCGGTGTTTGACTATCTGGTCGCCGAGCACGACGTCGCGGACATCCAGCACCTGCTCCAGAGCGGGCTGGCCTCCATCCGCGACCTGCTGACCACGCGGGGCGCCACGGCCACGGCCGAGCGCAGGGCCCTGCTCGCGGCGATCGTGGCCGACCTCGACGACGCGATCAACCTGCTTGAGACGTAGAGGTGCTTATGCTCAGCGCAGCTTTATGGGGTGGGATCGCGGCGGCCTCGCTGCTTATCGGCTATGCCCTGTCGGAGCGTGGGCTCTCGAACCGCACGGTCGGGCTGTGGATGAACTTCGGCGCGGGCGCGCTGAAGCGGCGCCATCGCTTACGAGCTGGTGCCTGAGACGGCTGTCTGTTCGTCTACGCCGCCAATGATCGGGATGGACGATAGCGAACTGATCCGCGTGACCGGTCGCAAACGCTCCGCGGGCATGATGCAGCCGGGCCGACAGCGCGGTACTGTAAGCCTACGGCGCGGAGAAGCGTAACGTGAGGAGCATGGCCATGAGTGAGCTGATAGTGGTCACCTTTGACAGCCCCGAGCAGGCCCAGGCGGCCCGCGAGGCGATCAAGCGCATCCAGCGCGACGGCATGATCATCGTCGAGGACGCGGCGGTCGTCAGCAAGGACGCCGACGGGAAGCTGCATATGAAGAACGAGGGCGAGCGCAGTGTGGGCATAGGGGCCGGCGTCGGCAGCATGGTCGGCCTGCTGTTCAGCTTTGCGCTCCCCGGCCTCGGGCTGGCGATCGGCGCCGCCGGCGGCGCCCTGATCGCCAAGCTGCTCGACCGCGGCGTCGAGAAGCAGTTCGTCAAAGACACCGCCGAGCAGCTGCAGCCGGGCGAATCGGCCATCTTCCTCGTCGTGAACCAGTACAGCCCCGCCGCCATCCGCGAGGTCTTCGAGCCCTACTCGGGCCAGATCAGCCAGACTACCCTCGACCCCGACCTGGCCGAGCAGCTGCGCAAATCGCTCAAATAGCGGGGAGCCGTGGAGGGTCCGGCCCTCCACGCAACGATGAAAGGAACCTACGGTGGGCAAGGGCGAACAACAGAAAGCAAAGAAGCGCAAAGCCAGAGACCTCGTCGCGGCGAACGGACATGCCGAGGTCGCCGTGGCGCCCCTCGAGCCGATGAGCCGCAAGGAGTTCGAGCAGGCCCTCGCGCCGCTCCAGGTCGAGCTGGTCAAGCTCCAGGAGTGGGTCCGGCACACCGGGGCCAAGATCTGCGTGCTGTTCGAGGGGCGCGACGCGGCCGGCAAGGGCGGCATCATCAAGCGCATCACCGAGCGGACCAGCCCGCGCGTCTTCCACGTGGTGGCCCTGCCCGCGCCCAGCGAGCGCGAGAAGTCGCAGATGTACGTCCAGCGCTACATCGGCCATCTGCCCGCGGCGGGCGAGGTGGTGATCTTCGACCGCAGCTGGTACAACCGCGCCGGGGTCGAGCGGGTGATGGGCTTCGCAACCGACGAGCAGGTGCGCGGCTTCCTCCAGCAGGCGCCCTCCGTCGAGAACGCGATCATCGCCTCGGGCATCAGGCTGATCAAGTACTGGCTCGAGGTCGGCCAGGCCCAGCAGACCGAGCGCTTCCAAGAGCGCATCGACGACGAGCGCAAGATCTGGAAGCTCAGTCCGATGGACCTGGAGGCGCACCGCCGCTGGTACGACTTCTCGCGGGCGCGCGACGACATGTTCGCCGCCACCGACACCCCGGAGTCGCCCTGGTATGTGGTCGATGCCACCGATCAGCGTCGGGCCAGGCTGAACTGTATCACACACCTGCTGTCATTGATCCCCTACGAGGAAGTGCCGCGCGAGAAGGTGAAGCTGCCCAAACGTCAGGAGCGAGGTGACTATGTCGAGCCAGACTACCCCTATCGGCGTATCCCCGAGAAGTACTGACGGGAAGCTCGCCGCCCCGCCGACGCCGCCATCAGGTGAGCAGCCCTGGTACCGCCTGAGCGCCGCGGACGCCGCGCGCAAGCTGCAGGTCGACCCGGCCCGCGGCCTGAGCGCCGCCGAGGCCCAGGCCCGCCAGCAGCACTACGGCCCGAATAAGCTCGCCGCCAAGAAGAAGGAGGCCGGCTGGCAGGCCTTCCTGCGCCAGTACAAAGACTACATGCAGCTCATCCTGCTCGGCGCCGCCGTGGTCGCCCTGGTCTTCACCGGCGACGTGCCGACCTTCCTGGTCCTGGTCGGCCTGACCGTGTTCAACGCGGTGCTGGGCCTGCGCCAGGAGGCCAAGGCCGAGGCCAGCCTGGCCGCCCTTGAGCAGATGCTCAAGTCGATCGCGCGCGTGCGCCGCGACGGCCAGGCGATCGAGATCGACGCCGAGGAGCTGGTGCCCGGCGATATCGTGCTGATGGAGGCCGGCAACCGGGTGCCCGCCGACGGCCGGCTCTTCGTCGCCGCCACGCTGGAGATCGAGGAGGCCGCCCTCACCGGCGAGAGCGCCCCGGTGCTCAAGGACATCGCGCCGATCGACAAGGCTGATGTGGGTCTCGGCGACCGCCTCTGCATGGCCTTCATGAACACCGCGGTCACCCGTGGCCGCGGCGAGCTGATCGTGACCACCACCGGCATGGGCACCGAGATCGGCCACATCGCCGACCTGCTCAACAAGACCGAGGCCGAGAAGACCCCGCTCCAGAAGCAGCTCGACCGGCTGACGCTGATCATCGCCGGGGTGGCCGGCGTGGCCCTGATCTTGATCATCGCCCTCGGCCTGCTCAACGATCAGCCCTTCCAGACCCTCTTCATCGCCGGGGTGGCCCTGGCCGTGGCGGCCATCCCCACCGGTCTGCCCGCGGTGATCACGACGCTCTACTCGATGGGCACCCGCGAGTTGGCCAGCCGCAACGCGATCGTCAAGCGGCTGCCCTCGGTCGAGACCCTCGGCTCGGTCTCGGCGATCTGCTCGGACAAGACCGGCACGCTCACCCTGAACAAGATGACCGCGCGTGAGCTGAGCATTCCCGGCAAGAACCGCTACGCGATCAGCGGCGAGGGCTACGGCACCAGCGGCGAGCTCAAGCACGCCGGTGGCCTCACCCTCGACCTGACCCCGTTCCTGCTGCCGATGGCGCTGTGCGCCGACGCCCGCCTCGACGGCGAGAGCCTGATCGGCGACCCGACCGAGGGCGCGCTGATCGTGCTGGCGGCCAAGGGCGGCCTCGACCTCGAGGGCGTGCGCCAGACCTACCCCCGCGTCGCCGAGGTGCCCTTCGACTCCGACTACAAGTTCATGGCGACCTTCCACACTATGACCGACGAGGCCGGCAAGCCGGTGGTGCGCTGCTTCGTCAAGGGCGCCCCCGATGTGCTGCTGGCCCGGGCGGCCTACTACTGGGAGCCGGGCAGCGGCGCGCTGCCGATCACCCAGGCGAACCGCGGCCTGGCCGTCGCCGAGAACGAGCGCATGGCCAGGTCCGGCGAGCGCGTGATGGTGGTGGCCCGCCGCGACTTCGACCTGCAGCGCTTCAACCCCAACGCGAAGCTGCTGGACGAGATCAAGGAGCTGACCCTGCTGGCCATGGTCGGCATCGTCGACCCGCCGCGCCCCGAGGCCCGCGACGCGATCAGCGAGTGTAAGAGCGCCGGCATCCAGGTGCGCATGATCACCGGCGACCACGCGGTGACGGCGGCGGCGATCGGCAAGGAGCTGGGCATCGAGGGCCGGGCGCTCACCGGGGCCCAGTTCGCGGCGCTGAGCGACGAGCAGCTGACCAAGGAGCTGGACGGGATTGGCGTGATCGCGCGGGTCTCGCCCGAGGATAAGATCCGGCTGGTCAGCCTGCTGCAGCAGAAGGGCAACATCGTGGCCATGACCGGCGACGGGGTCAACGACGCGCCGGCGCTGAAGAAGGCCGACATCGGGGTGGCGATGGGCATCACCGGCACCGAGGTCTCGAAGGGCGCGGCGGTGATGATCCTGACCGACGACAACTTCGCCACCATCGTGGGGGCGGTGGAGTACGGCCGGGCGCTCTACGACAACCTGGTGAAGTACATCCGCTTCCAGATGGCCTCGCTGGTCGGCTTCATCGCGACCTTCCTGGGCGCGGCGCTGTTCGCGATTGGCGGGGGCATCCCCTTCGGGCCGCTACAGATCCTGTGGCTGAACTTCGCGATCGACATCCCGATCGCGGTGGCCCTGGGCTTCGACAAGCCGCTGCCCGGGCTGATGCAGCGCAAGCCGCGGCCCGTGGAGCAGCCGGTGCTCTCGCGGCCGGCCTGGGCGCGCCTGATCGTCCAGGGCCTGATCATGATGGTGGGCGCCCTGGCGGTGCGGGCCTACTACGAGCCGCTGATCGGCGCGGCCGTGGCCACTAGCATGTCGCTGGCGACGATCTCGTTCATGCACGTCTTCAGCGGTCTGAGCTCGCGCAGCGCGACCGGCAGCATCTTCACCCGCGACCTGATCACCGACCGGCGCCAGCTGATGCTCTACGGGGCCGGCCTGCTGCTGATCTTCCTGGTGAGTGAGCTCGGCCCGCTCCAGCGCATCTTCGGCACCGCCTCACTCAGTTTCAACCAGTGGATGGTCTGCCTGGGCGTCGCCCTGAGCATGCTGGTCTTCGAGGAGCTGCTCAAGCTCATCCTGCGCCGCCGCAAGACGGCGTAGGGCGAGACTGGCCCCATCCCGCATCCCGTCTGCCCCCTTCACCCTCTGGGGGCGAAGGGGGCAGATATTCGGCGGCGACTGAGCGGATGGAGAGCCCATGATCTGTTGAGATAGGTGGACAGCTATACCACTTGCGCTACTGCTCATCATCCTCAATCGCCACCAAAAACGAGCCGCTAGAGTCATGCGTCACGATGAGTTTTTGTGTATAACATCAAGTAGACCACGGCAGAGCGATGGTCGTATCAGAGCGGCGGGCGCCGCCGGAAGGGGGCCTGTCCTATGTCAGGGGGCGCCTATGCGCGTCGTCATCGTCGAGGCCCAGCTCCACGTGCGGACTGCGCTCCTGTTCCTGCTCCAGCAGCAGCCCGACCTCGAGGTCCTCTGCGCCTTTGGACCCGCGCCGGACCTCGTCGCCCGGGTCCTCGCACTCCGCCCGGAGGTAATCTTGCTCGACTGGGAGATGCCGCGGCGGCTCGCCGCCCAGGTGCTGGCGGCCATTCGCCGCTTGCCCGCCCCCCCGCGCGTGGTGGTGCTGGTCACCCGGACGGAGGACGAGGCGGATGCCGTTGCCGCGGGGGCCCAGACGCTTGTCAGCAAGGGTGAGCCCCCCAACCTCGTCCTCCGGGCGATCCGCGGCGCCTATGACCTCGACCCGCTGCCCTTGTAGCGCGCTATATCTCTGGACAGCGCCCGCCTGTCCTCATGGACTATTGCGGAACGCTCTCGGTGTGCGATGCCGGTGCGGCTCGCATGCGCTGTAATGGTCACGTGCGGTCGAACAACACCGGGCCGCCGACTGGCGGGCCGGCCAGAGACCAGAGCTCTAAAGGAGACATTGATGGCCACATTAAGCGCGCTCAAGTTCAACACGGTCGACGGGGCGGATCAGGCCTTGACGCTTCTGGGCAGCCTGCAGAAGCAGCAGCTCATCCAGGTGCTCGACGCGGCGGTCGTGAGCTGGCCGGCCGACAAGAAGAAGCCGAAGACCCGCCAGATGCAGTCGATGGTCGGGGCGGGGGCCCTCAGCGGGGCCTTCTGGGGCATGCTCTTCGGCCTGCTGTTCTTCGTCCCGGTCCTGGGCTTGGCGATCGGCGCCGGCATGGGAGCCATCATGGGGAACTTCACCGACTACGGCATCGACGACAAGTTCATCAAGTCGGTGCGCGAGAAGGTTACCCCGGGCACCTCGGCCCTGTTCCTGATGAGCCAGAACGCGGTGACGGACCGGGTGGTCGAGGCGATGAAGGGCCTGCCGGCCTTCGAGATCGTCGCCACTAACCTCTCGAAGGAGCAGGAGGAGAAGCTCCGCGCTGAGTTCGGCGAGGAGGAGTAGGGGGAAATTGGGGAATTAGGCGCCCCCAGACGAGGGCGGGAGAGGGGAACCTGGTTCCCCT
>JAAXUL010001296.1 GCA_013336035.1 Chloroflexales bacterium | reverse complement strand
ACGCTTTACACATTCCGACATCGTGTATGGAGAAGTGGGGAATTGAACTCGATTTGAGCCGGTTTTTCGGGTGCGAGTGGGGAAAGAATTTCATTTAGCGCCCAAAAATTTAAGCGAACGGTAAGATGATATTCGTACGGTGCAGGAGTTGCTCGGACACGCCGATGTGAAGACGACAATGATCTATACCCACGTGCTGAATCGCGGCGGGCGCGGGGTGCGTAGCCCACTTGATGATTCCTGAGCGTTTACAGAAATAGCCCGTAAAGCCCAGGGGCTTTAGCCCTGGGCTTTACGGGTGTAGATTACAGTTGTCAAGTCGGCGTTTTTCCAGTCTAAAATCCGGCACCGCTACCGTGTATCGTGACGCCAGATCGTGACCGTGTGCGGGGCCGCTGGCGGTGTCCCGGCCCCTGGTCGGTGTCCGACGCTACCGGCGCTCGAAGCCCCAACGTACCAGGCTTTCAATCCGCCGCAGCCGGTCGAAGTGCTCCGGGTGCGCGTCCCACGGTAACGCCCGCCGGCAGATCTCCAACGTAAAGAGCAGCTCCTCCAGATCCCCCTGCGGGTCGCGCCATGGACGGGCGGGTGCGCACGGGGGGCGGGCGGGATCGTCACGTTCCGGAAGCATGGCCGCCCTCCCCTGCCACGCTCGGCCCGGCTCGCTCGGGGTCGCCCATCCCCGGCAGCCCCCCTACGGCCTTGCCGCGCAAGCGGTAGGAGGCGCCCCGCAGGTAGAATACCTCGCCGTGGTGCAGCAGCCGGTCGAGGATGGCCATCATCAGCGCGCTGTCGCCACCCACCAACTCGCCCCACGTCGTCAGGCTCTTGTTGGAGGTGATGACCGTCGCCCCGTGGCCGTAGCGCCCGCTCACCAGTTCATAGAGCACCGGCCCGAGCTGCGGATCCACGCTCAGGTAGCCAAACTCGTCGAGGATCAGCAGCTGACCGCGCACCAGCGGCTGGAGCAGCTCGCTCACCGCGGCCCGATTCGGCGCGGCCAGCACCTGGTTGGCCAGCTGCTGCGCGGTCAGGAAGCGCACACTGTAGCCCAATTGCACCATGCGCGTGCCAACGGCGATCGCCAAGTGGGTCTTGCCCAGGCCGCTCGGCCCGATCAGGATCAGCCCGCCGGCCTTCTCGACAAACGCGCTGTCGAAGTAGCGCATCATCACCGCCCGCTTCAGTTCCGGCCGGGCCTGCCCGTCGAATTGCTCCAGCGTGGCCGCATAGGGAAAGTGGGCCTGGGCCAGGTGCCGCCGGATCTGGTTTTCATGCCGGCCCAGCAGCTCTTCGGCCAGCAGCTCATCGAGAAACTCACCATAGCCGAGCTGGTGCTGTTCCGCCTGGGCAATCGCGCTGGCCACCACCGCCTGCAGACGCCCGAGCTTGAGCTGGCGCAGCTTCTGCTCCACGGCCGCAATCACGCTCATGCCGCACCTCCCCCCATCAGGACGCGGTTGGCGACATACTGCTCGTAGTCCGCCAGATCGCGCGCAATCGCCTGCTGGGGCACCTGGAGGGCCGTCGGCAGCTCCACGGGCGCAGGGAGACCCTGCGGCACGACCAGCGGCTGCGGCTGGATGAGGATGGCCTGCACATACTCCGCCCCCACCGTCTGGGCTTCGACCGCCAGGTCGATGGCGGCCAGAAAGGTCGGCACGCCGACCTGTTGGGCGAGCTGATACAGCGTCACCAGCTCGTGCTCCATCGCGGCATAGCGGGCGCGACACAGCTGGCTCACGTACTCGGCGGCCTGCGGCGACAACTGCACCAGCCAGTCGCGGTAGGCCATCACCCGCGCCCGCGGCTTGCGGGCAAACACGGGTTCGTAATGCTCGGGAATGACCACCCGCTGGTGGCGGCCGAAGTGGCGTGGGTGAGACGCCACGAGCCGGTCGCCAGCGTAGAGGACAATCCGGGTGGGGTGGATGCGCACGGTCAGCAGCTGACCGACCAGCGCGACCGGCACCGAGTAGCGGTTGGTGTCCAGATTGACCAGACTCTCCCGCGAGACCTTCAGGGTGTCGAAGAAGCCGTAATCGTGGGCCACGCCTGGCAGCGGGCCGAACTTGGGCTGCTCCTCTCCCAACAGCTCGGTCGGTGTGCGCTCCGTCGCGTCCGACTCGCGTTCGACATTTCCCCGGAAGAGCCAGCCGTTCGCCTCCTCGGCCAGGTGGGCATCGTCACGAAAGCTGCGCCCGAGGAGGAAGTTGTACTTGACGAACTTGACCAGGTTCTCGACGCTGCCCTTCTGGGCGGGGGCGCCCGGGTCGCAGGCATCGGGCAGGAAGCCGAACTCTGCGGCGCATTTGGCGTAGGCCGGGTGCCAGATGGGCTGGTTGGCATGGTCACGACCGATGACCACGGTCTTCATATTGTCGGTGGTGACCACCCAGGGCACGCCGCCGATGGCGACAAACACGGCGATGAGACAACGCAGGAGGGTC
>JAAXUL010000462.1 GCA_013336035.1 Chloroflexales bacterium | reverse complement strand
GGGCGGGGCCAGCCCGGCGGGCTTCGACTGCAGCGGGTTTACCTCGTACGTGTACCGCCAGTTCGGCCTGAACCTGCCCCAGAGTGCCGCCAGCCAGTACAGCCAGCGCTACGGGGCCTTCATCGACCGGAGCAATCTGCAGCCGGGCGACCTCGTCTTCTTCGCCAATACCTACAAGCGCGGGCTGAGCCACGTCGGCATCTACGTCGGCGGTGGGGTGGTGGTCCAGGCGCTGGCGCCGGGCACACCGCTCGCGGCCGTCAGCATGAACAGCGCTTACTGGAACGCCAAGTACTATGGTGCGCTCCGGCCAAACCTGTAGGCATAGAGCAGCCGGCGTTTGTCGTGCACCACCACGACGGCCAGGCGCTGCAGAGCAGCCGGTTCACCGCCGCGCTTGCCGGCTCTGCCCCCTCTTGATCGCTCCCCCGTGGCTTGTCGCAATCTACGCGCCACCTGCACCGAGGCTACATCGATGCTTAACACCTGGGCGATACACTCCCATCACGCGCACCTGTTTGAGCATTCGCTCAGAGCGACTAGGAGACGCAGATGGCTCGACGGATTATCACCCTGCTGCTGGCATGCGTGCTCGCCCTCGCGGCGCTCACCGCCTGCACCACCACCACAGCGGTATCGACTAGCGCCGGCGGCGATACCCTGACGGTGCAGACCACAAGCCCCAGCACAGACACCACCGGCACGACCACATCGATCGCGGGCAGCGCCACCGCCGCGACCGTGCTCGCGGAGAACAGCGCGCCCTACGCGGCGGACGCGAGCGTCGCGGACAGCGCCAACGCCGCCCAGATCACGCTCCAGGGCAGCGCCATCACCGTCGAGAGCGCCAGCGTCACCGTTGATGGCAGCGTCGCCACTATCACCGCCGCCGGGACCTACCAGATCAGCGGCAGCCTGGACGATGGGCAGATTGTGGTCGACACCAGCGACGAGGCGCCGGTATACCTCATCCTGAGCGGGGCGAGCATCAGCAGCTCGACCAGCGCCCCGATCTACGTGAAGCAGGCCGAGGCGGCCGAGATCATCCTCGCCGACGGCACCGCCAACTTCCTCACCGATGGCGCCACCTACGTCTACCCCAGTGCTGATCAGGACGAGCCCAACGCGGCGCTGTTCAGCGACGATACGCTGGTCATCTCCGGCACCGGCTCACTCACGGTCGAGGCCAACTACAACGGTGGCATCGCCAGCAAGAACGGCCTGACCATTGAGAGCGGTGCGATCACGGTCACCGCGGCGGACGACGGCATCCGCGGCAAGGACTACCTCCTCATCGAGGACGGCACCATCACGGTCAACGCCGGGGGCGACGGCCTGGTGTCCGACAACGCCGAGGAGGCCACGCAGGGCTACATCTCGATCGCGGGCGGCGTGCTCAACCTCACCGCCGGCGGCGACGGCATCCAGGCCGAGACCGACCTGGTGGCGACCGCGGGCGACGTCACGGTTGTCGCGGGCGGCGGCAGCGGCGCGACGCTCAGCGAGGATCTGTCGGCGAAGGGTCTGAAGGCCGGCGCCGCCCTGAGTATCGACGGAGGCAGCTTCACCATCAATGCAGCCGAGGACGCGCTGCACACTGACGGCGACCTGACGGTCAATGGCGGCACGTTCAGTATCACCGCGGGCGACGACGGCATGCACGGCGAGACGAGCCTGACAGTGAACGGTGGCGACATTCAGGTGACCGAGTCGTACGAGGGTATCGAGAGCGCCAACATCACGCTCAACGCGGGCACGGTCTCGATTGTGGCGAGCGACGACGGCGTGAATGCCGCTGGCGGCGACGGCACTGCCAACGCGGGCGGGCCTGGGGGTGGCGCGATGGGCGGCGGGAACTTCACGCTGAACATCAACGGCGGCACGCTGATCGTCGACTCGACCGGCGACGGGGTGGACGTCAACGGCACCATCATGATGACCGACGGCCTACTGATCGTCAACGGGCCGACCGAGCAGATGAACGGCGCACTAGACTATGATGGGGGCTTCACCGTCAGCGGCGGTACGGTGGTCGCGGTGGGCAGCGCGGGGATGGTCCAGGCACCCGACACGAGCTCCAGCCAGAACGCGCTGCTGCTCTACTTCGACGCGGCGCAGGCGGCGGGCACGCTCGTGCACATCGCGGACAGCGCGGGCAACACCGTCCTGACCTTCGCGCCGAGTAAGGCCTACCAGTCGCTGGCCTTCTCCTCGGCGGCCTTTGTCTCGGGCGAGACCTACCAGGTCTCCCTCGGCGGCAGCGTGGCGGGCAGCTCCGAGGGCGGCCTCTCCAGCGACGGGAGCTACACGGGCGGCACCGCGTACACCAGCTTCACGGTCGAGAGCGTGGTGACCCAGGTCGGCAGCGGCGGCCGCTTCCGCTAGGGCGTGGCCTGGCAAGGCCCCACGGGCGTTCACAGGACAGGGGCAGCCGGCATAATGCGCCGGATGCCCCTGTTTTGCCCGCTCCCACCGCTGAGCCCCTGGTCATCGTACCGATCCGCCCACGAGGGAGCCCGGGATCTTTTACCAAAGCAAGCGATATCTATAGCGGTTCTAAACGCCCGCCCGCTACACTCATCATGTGCAGACCCGACACCATTGCCCTGAGGAGACGACCGAGATGCAACTTGCTACCCGTCCGGCGGCCTATCGCCCCCCCGCCCGCTGTGCTGGCCGGCGCGGCCACTCTGCCGCCTGCGACCACTGATATGCAGCAGCTGCTGGCGCGCTTCGCCCCGATTAGCCTCAGCGAGATGGACGCCGTGGCCCTGCAGAACCGCACCGACACCAAGTACCTGCTGACCATCACCCGGCTCGCCCAGGCTCTGCGCGCCCTCGTCGGGCAGTATCGCGTGCTGGAGGTCGACGGCGTGCGCCTCAATCCCTACCAGACGCTCTACTTCGACACCCCCGACTTCGCGCTCTACCTCCAGCACCACGCCGGCAAGAGCAACCGCTACAAGGTGCGCAGCCGCCGCTACGTCGTCACCGACCAGTCGTTTCTGGAGGTCAAGTGCAAAACCAACAAGGACCGCACGGTGAAGCGGCGCGTCCCGACCGAGGAGCTTGCGACCAGCTGCACCCCCGAGGTGGCTGGCTTCATCGCCACCTGCGCCCCCGGGCTGGCGGGGGCGCTCGAGCCTAAGCTGTGGAACGCCTTCTCGCGCATCACCCTGGTTAGCACCACGCACGCCGAGCGCCTGACCATCGATCTGGATCTGAGCTTTCGCGGCGCTGGCCGGCGGGTCGGCCTGCCGGGCATCGCCGTCGCCGAGGTCAAGCAGGATGGGGTTAACCGCGGCTCGGGCTTCATCCAGCAGATGCACGCGGCCAGCCTCCAGCCGACCAGCTTCAGCAAATACTGCATCGGCGTCGCCTTGCTCTTCCCGCAGGTCAAGCACAACAACTTCAAGCCGAAACTGCGCCTGCTTCAGCAGCTGATGGGCGGCGTGGGCAATGGCTCCTGACCGCGATGCCCATTCTATAATCACGATGAGGCTTTTGCAGATGACGTGATGAGAAGCTATCGCACGATGAACCAGTATCGCAGCTGACCGTGAAGTGAACACCGCCACGCGGGCCGAGGCCGTCAGCGCCTTCCTCGCGACCCAGAAGTAGACACTGTGTGTGAACCTGTGAGGGAGGGGTGAGGGGCTGGCGTTTGTACCGCCAGCCCCTCGCCGCGTTGGTGCCCGCGCTCCCAACACTACTCTCCTCGACCTATCGGCCGGTCTGGTAGTGGGGGTGCTGATCGCGCCGCTCATCACCACGCTGAGCGACGGAGCCAGGGCAATCCCGGCTCCGTGTCGTGGGCATGTCGCGTTCGTCGGTTAGTGAGGCAGGGCTACCAGGGTCGCGGCGAGGGCGGGGGCCGCGCTGGGCAATGCCACCTGCGCAGGCGGGAGGACGATGGTGAAGGTGGTGCCCTGCCCGGCAACACCTTGCGCCGTGACCACGCCGCCGTGGGCCTCGACGATTGAGCGCACGATCCCAGCCCCAACCCCGAGCCTCCGGTCTGCTGGTGGCGCGACTCATCGGCGCGGTAGAAGCGCTCGAAGATGTTCGCCAGGTGCTCGGTGGGGATACCTGACCCTGTGTCGGCCACGGTGAGCACGATCCCGGCCGGGGTGTGCGCGGCGCCGAGCGCGACTCGCCCGCCGAGGGCCGTGTAGCGCAGCGCATTGGAGATGAGGTTCCCGAGCACCCGCCCGATCTGCTCACTATCGACGGCAAGCTCCGGCAGATCCGGCTCGACATCGACGATAAGCGTGACGCCGCCCTGTGCTGCCGCGTGCTGGTAGAGTGTATGCAGGTCGGCCACCAGGCGCAAGAGCACCTGGGTCTCGTCGTGCATAGCGGCGAAGCGGGCCGGGGTCGGGCGCAGGCTCTCGTCGCGCAGGGCCTCGAGATACCCGGCGATCACGGTCAGGGGCGTGCGCAGGTCGTGGGCGATATCGGCGGTCATGCGTTGGCGCAGGCCTGTGGCCCGGTGCAAATCGGTGCTCATCTGGTTGAACTGCAGCGCCAGCAGCCCGAGCTCGTCGCGTGAGCGCACCGGCACCTGCTGCAGCCGGGTGACCTACGAGCGGCCCAGCATGGACGCCGAAGCGCAGGGGAGCGGGTCTCGTCATCATTCTACCTTTCTGCCCTGACGATCCAAGCCATCACGGGCGCGGCGAGCTGGCAGGCGCTGCCGCGCCCCTCGCGCCGAGGGGGGCGCGCTCTGTCGGCGTCGGCGATATCGGCCAAGGCCCACAGGATCCTGGACGAACAGCTCCGGCTCCATCGGTTGGCCCCTCCGCGTCAGCGTTGCGGGCATTGGCATTGCCCGGCTTCGCGTAGCTCTTACCACAGCAACAACCATACCGCTCGATCCTGGCATCTGGCTGCACAGCGGCCGGGCCTTACCAGACCTCCGGACGTCGGATCGCAGAACCTGTCGGCAGCGGCATCGAATGCGGCGCAGTTCTTTCCGCTTTTGCCCGTACGATCGTCCTCAGCGGGCTGCTACAGGAGAATACTGATGATGCTGACATTCACCGCAGGGGTTGACACAGGGCGCGCGTATCTCGCAGTACCGCCGTCGGGGTATGGCCCAGGGGTGCTGGTACTGCACGCATAGTGGGGGCTGACGCCCGTCTTCCGCGATCTCTGCGACCGATTAGCCGCCGCGGGCTTCGTCGCCCTCGCCCCGGACCTGTACGGCGGGCCAACGGCGGCCACTATTGTCGAGGCGGAGGGCCTGCTCCAGCAGGCTGACCGCGCGACGCTGCGGGCAACAGCCCTGGGGGCGCTAGAGGCGCTGCGGGTTCACCCGGCGGTGACGCCCGGCGCCTCGATCGTCGCCCAGATAAGCGCATCTCGTCAGCCCAGGCCTCGGCGTCGTAGTAGCCCTTACAGCGCTAAAACTTCGCGGCGCACCGCAGGATCGCGGCCAAACTCCGCTCGACATCATCAGCGGTCGTCGCCCATGAGCAGACGCTGATGCGCATAGCCGCCTGCCCCTGCCAGATGGTGTCAGCGCACCAGCATGTGCCGTCGGCCTGGATCGCGGCGACCATCTGCCGCGTGGTGGCCACATCGCCTAAGGCGACCAGCACCTGGTTACTGTCCACCTCGTTCAGGATCTGGTAGCCGGCCGCGCGCAGCCCCGCGGCGAAGCGCGCCGCGTGCCGACAGTTGCGCTCGACCAGGTCAGCCAGGCCCGCGCGCCCGAGCGAGCGCAACGCCGCCCAGACCTCCACCCCGCGCGCCCGCCGTGACATCTCGGGCGTGTACTGGTACGCCTCTCCCTGCTGCCCCTGCTGCCCCAGGTAGGCCGCGGTGACCGACATCGCCGCGCGCAGGTGCTCGGGCCGACGGCAGATCGTGATCCCGCAGTCGTAGGGCACGTTCAGCCACTTGTGGGCGTCGGTGGCCCAGGAGTCGGCGTTGGCGACCCCGCGGACCAGATGGGCCCGCTCAGGCGCGGCCGCGAGCCACAGCCCAAATGCACCATCGACATGGACCCACGCCCCGGCGTCACGCGCGATCGCGCAGAGTTCATCTGCCGGGTCGCACGCGCCGGTGTTGACATTGCCGGCCTGGATACAGACGATCGCTGGGCCGGTCAGCGCCGGTAGCGCGTCTGGGCGCATACGGCCCTGGCGGTCGACCGGCACGCGGACCACGCGGTCGCGCCCCAGCCCCAGCAGGCTCAGGGCCTTGAGCACGCTGACATGCACCTCGTCGCCGACGACCACGGTGATGGGCGGCGCGCCGAACAGCCCCTGCGCCTCGACATCCCAGCCAGCGTGCAGCAGCAGCGCGTGTCGGGCCGCGGCCAGAGCGCTCAGGTTTGCCATCGTCGCGCCGGTCACGAAGCCAACGCCGGCCTCCGCCGGCAGCCCAAGCCGCTCGAGCAGCCAGCCGCCGGCCACCTCCTCAAGCGCCGCGCCGACCGGCGACAGCACGCGCATCCCCACGTTCTGGTCCCAGGCCCCGGCTAGCCAGCTGGCCGCCAGCGCGGCCGGCTGGGCGCCGCCG
>JAAXUL010000461.1 GCA_013336035.1 Chloroflexales bacterium | reverse complement strand
CCAGCGCCGGCATCCTGCTGGCCCTGCGGCCGCCTGTTCGGCGAGCGCAGGGCCTTCAGCATCACCGATGGGTATTTGACAAATAAAACAAACTTAGTTAATAATTCCTCCATATCAGAAGGAGGAAGCGCATGACTGTCGTCGCACCGTTCCCCGCCGAGACCAACGCGAGCGGCGCCTTCGTGCGCCAGGCGTACACCATCCGCGACCGGGTCACCGCCGACGGCTCGTCGGGCTTCAAGGCGGAGCCGGGGCGCTACCACCTCTACGTCTCGCTGGGCTGCCCCTGGGCCCACCGCACTATCATCGTCAGACGCCTGCTTGGCCTCGAAAACGTCATCTCGCTCTCGGTCGTGGCTCCGCTGCGCGATGAGCGTGGCTGGGCCTTCTCCGATGGCCCTGGCCACACCGTCGACCCGATCAACGGCTTCCAGTTCCTCGCTGAGGCCTACCATCGCACCGACCCCGCCTACAACCTGCGCTACACCGTGCCCTGCCTCTGGGACCGCGTCACCGGACGCCTGGTGACGAACAACTACCCCGACATCACCATCGACCTCGAGACCCAGTTCACCGCCTTCCACAAGCCCGGCGCCCCCGACCTCTACCCCGCGCACTTGCGCGCCGAGATCGACGCGCTCAACGAGCTGATCTACCACGACGTGAACAATGGCGTCTACAAGGCCGGCTTTGCCGCGGCCCAGGGACCCTACGAGGCTGCCTTCGATGCCCTCTTCGCCCGCCTGGACTGGCTGGAGGAGCGGCTGAGCCGCCAGCGCTACCTGGTGGGCGGCCAGCTCACCGAGGCCGACGTGCGGCTCTACCCGACCCTGGCGCGCTTCGACGCGGTCTACTACCTGCACTTCAAGTGCAACCTGCGCCGCCTGGTCGACTACCCGCACCTGTGGGCCTACACCCGCGACCTGTACCAGACCCCGGGCTTCGGCGACACCACCGACCTCGACTTCATCAAGCGCATGTACTACGGCGGGATCTCGGCGCTCAACCCGCTGAAGATTATCCCGAAGGGGCCGCTCATCGACTGGCAGGCGCCCCACGGGCGCGAGCACCTCGGCGCCGCATAACAGGCAGCCGCCTACCGAGAAGGGTCCCCCTATGACGCCCACGACCGCCTCCACCAGCCTCCCGGTGCTGGATCTGTCCCGCCTCGACGCCGGCCCCGCGGAGCGCGCCGCCCTCCTCGCCGAGCTGCGGCGCACCGCCTACGACTTCGGCTTCTTCTATGTGACCGGCCACGGCGTGGCCCCCGCCCTGACCAGGCAGGTGCTCACCCTCGCGCGGCGCTTCTTCAGCCTGCCCGAGGCCGACAAGCTCGCGATCGAGATGCTCCACTCGCCCCACTTCCGCGGCTACACCCGCCAGGGCCAGGAGTACACCCGCGGCCAGCGCGACTGGCGCGAGCAGGTGGACTTCGGCCCCGAGCGCCCATCGCTGCCGCGCACCCCCGAGGCCCCGCCCTGGACGCGCATCCAGGGCCCGAACCAGTGGCCCGCCAGCCTGCCCGAGATCCGCGAGGTCATCCTGCGCTACCAGGCCGCCGCCGCCGGCCTCGCCACCCGCCTGGTGCAGACCTTCGCCGCCGCCCTGGGCCAGCCCGAGGACGTCTTCGCCCCGATCTACACCCCCGAGCCCCACTATCTGCTGAAGATCATCCGCTACCCCGGCCGCGACGCCACGGAGAGCGACCAGGGCGTGGGCGCCCACAAGGACGGCGGCTTCGTCACCGTGCTGCTCCAGGATGTGCAGGAGGGCCTCGAGGTCGAGCATGAGGGCGCCTGGCTGAAGGCCCCGCCCGTGCCCGGCACCTTCATCATCAATGTGGGCGAGGTGCTGGAGCTGGCCTCGAACGGCTACCTGCGCGCCAATGTGCACCGCGTGGTCACGCCGCCGGCCGGCACCGATCGGCTCTCGGTGGCCTTTTTCTTCAGCGCCCGGCTCGGCTCGACCGTACCAGTGCTCACGCTGCCGCCGGAGCTGGCCCACCTGGCCCGCGGGGCGACGGCCGACCCGCGCAACCCGCTCTTCCACGACACCGGCAAGAACCACCTCAAGAGCCGCCTGCGCTCGCACCCCGACGTGGCCCAGCGCCACCACGCCGACCTGCTCGCCAGCGAGGAGTACGGCGCGCTCGTGGCGAAGGCCTGAGCCTGAGCTATCTGGGCGGGCCAGGGGTAGCCCGGCCCGCCGACGAGGAGACATCGGTATGCCCCGCATCGACCTGCTCCCCGAGGAGACGGCTGGCCCACAGATTAACGCGACGCTCGTGCGCCTGGGGTCGGAGCCGGGCGCGGCCACCCACATGAAGCGCACCCTGGCCCACAGCCCGGTCGCGCTCCAGGCCCTGCTGGAGTGGTACCCGCTCTACCATAACGTGGACGCCTTCCTGGGCCGCCGCGCCACCACGCTCTTCACCCACGCCATCTCGACCCAGAGCGACTGCCTGATCTGCTCCAGCTTCTTCCGACGCTGGCTAACCGAGGCTGGCGAGGACCCCGATCACCTCCAGCTGGATGAGCGCGAGGCGGCCCTGGTCGCCTTTGGCCGGCAGCTGTCCGCCGACAGCAACAACGTGGACGACGCGCTCTATGCACGGCTGGCGCACTTCCTCACGCCGCGGCAGATCGTCGAGCTGACGGCCTTTGGGGCGCTGATGCTGGCGACCAACGTCTTCAATAATGCCCTGCGCGTGCCCCTCGACCCGTACCTGGAGCCCTTCCGCCGCCCCGAACCGGCTGCGCTGTCCACGTGAGGGACTTCCCTATGACCACGGCCCAGTTTCCCGCCGAGACCGCCGCCGACGGCTCGTTTGTCCGCCAGGCCTACACCATCCGCGACCGCATCACCGCCGATGGTTCATCGGGCTTCCCGGCTGAGGCGGGGCGCTACCACCTCTACGTCTCGCTGGCCTACCCCTGGGCCCACCGCGCGGTGATCGTGCGGCGCCTGCTCGGCCTTGAGGAGGTCATCTCCCTGTCGGTGGTTGATCCGATCCGTGATGAGCGCGGCTGGGCCTTCCGCGACGGCCCTGGCCATAGCGCCGACCCGGTCAACGGCTTCGCCTTCCTCGCCGAGGCCTACCACCGCACCGACCCCGGCTATCGCGGGCGCTTCACCGTGCCCTGCCTCTGGGATCGCGTCGCCGGCCGCCTCGTCACCAACAACTTCCCCGACATCACGATCGACTTCGCGACCCAGCTCACCGCCTTTCACCGCCCTGGCGCCCCCGACCTCTACCCACCCCAGCTGCGCGACGAGATCGACGCGGTGAACGCGCTCGTCTACACGGACGTCAATAACGGCGTGTACCAGGCCGGCTTCGCCACCACCCAGGCCGCCTACGAGACGGCGGTCAAGGCGCTCTTCGCCAGACTCGGCTGGCTGGAGGCCCGACTGGCCAAGCAGCGCTACCTGGTCGGCGCGCAGCTGACCGAGGCGGACATCCGTCTGTTTCCGACCCTGGTGCGCTTCGACAGCGTCTACCACAGCCACTTCAAGTGCAACCTGCGCCGGCTGGTGGACTATCCCCACCTGTGGGCCTACACGCGCGACCTCTTCCAGCGGCCAGACTTCGGCGAGACCACCAACTTTGACCATATCAAGCGCCACTACTACATGACCCACCCGCAGCTCAACCCGACCCGCATCGTGCCGCTGGGACCGCACCTCGACTGGGCGGCGCCCCACGGCCGCGAGCGGCTGGGCGGATAGACCATGATGACAACTCCCATCCCCTTCACGATCCGCCCAGCGCTTGCGGACGAGCGCGATGCTGCCCGCGCGCTGACGCTGGAGGCCTACGCGCAGTACGCCGAGACCATGGCGCCGAATGACTGGGCTGGCCTCCACCAGGCGCTGCTCGGGGCTCTTGCCACCACGGGGGCGGCCACCCACCTGGTCGCGGTGCGCGCGGACGGCCTGGTGGGCAGCGTGCTGCTCTTCCCCGCCGCCAATGGTGACACGGCGGGCGCTGGCGGGCGGATGATCTGGCCCGAGCTGCGGCTCCTCGCCGTGGCCCCGGCGGCGCGCGGGCAGGGGGTCGGCGCCGCCCTCGTGCAGGCGTGCATCGCACAGGCGCGAGCCGCGGGCGCCGCGATCCTGGGGCTCTACACCGGCGACAGCATGCGCACGGCGATGGCGCTCTACGAGCGGCTGGGCTTCACGCGCATCCCGCAGTACGACTTCCTCCCGCCCGGCACCGAGCAGCTGGTCAAGGCCTACCGGCTGGTGCTGTAGCGCGCGCGGCCTACGCTGGGCGGGCCGCGCTTGATCGTAAAGGAGCAGACCGTGGCGCGCATCTTCGACCACATCACCGAGCTGATCGGGAATACCCCCCTGGTCCGCCTGAGCGCAATCAACGATAGCCCGGCGACGGTCGTCGCGAAGCTGGAGTGCTTCAACCCTGGCGGCAGCGTCAAAGACCGCATCGGGCTGGCGATGATCGACGCCGCAGAGCAGGCCGGGCTGATCGCGCCCGAGCGCACGATCCTGGTGGAGGCGACCAGCGGCAACACCGGCATCGGCCTGGCGCTCGTCGCCGCAACCCGCGGCTACCGGCTCATCCTGACCATGCCCGAGACGATGAGCCTGGAGCGCCGCATCCTCCTGCGCGGGTATGGCGCCCAGCTGATCTTGACCCCGGCGGCGGAGGGTCCCCTGGGCACGCTACGGCGCGCGGAGGAGATCGCCGCCGAGCTGCCTAATAGCTTCATGCCGCAGCAGTTCCAGAACCCGGCCAACCCGGCAGTGCATCGCCGCACGACCGCCGAGGAGCTCTGGCGGGATACCGACGGCCAGCTGGACATCCTGGTTGCCGGCATCGGCACCGGCGGCACCATCACGGGGGTGGCCGAGGTGCTCAAGGCGCGCAAGCCCTCCTTCCAGGCCATCGCGGTGGAGCCGGCGGCCTCGGCGGTGCTCTCGGGCGGCGCGCCTGGCCCCCACAAAATCCAGGGCATCGGGGCGGGCTTTGTCCCCGAGGTCCTCAATACCGCGCTCCTCGACGAGGTGAT
This sequence comes from Chloroflexales bacterium, assembly GCA_013336035.1. Lineage (GTDB taxonomy): Bacteria > Chloroflexota > Chloroflexia > Chloroflexales > Chloroflexaceae > CAIWXH01. The sequence continues at coordinate 1,503 of JAAXUL010000461.1, read as the reverse complement.
CGCGGTATCGGACGACGACGCGCTGACGACGGCCCGACGCCTGGCCAGGGAAGAGGGGCTGATGCTCGGGATCTCGAGCGGCGCCGCCGCCTGGGCGGCCCTCCAGGTGGCCCACCGACCCGAGAACGCCGGCAAGCTGATCGCCTTTATCGCCCCGAGCAACGGCGAGCGCTATCTCAGCACCACTCTGTTCGACGAGGAACCAGATCAAGGATCACGCTAGCCAGCGCAGTGGATTACTTGACAAATCAAGGCGAATATATTAATTTTACCCCAGAACCGTGAGCGACGCCTGCTCAGTCGTACGCAGTGCCATCCCGGGAGGCCATCACTGATGACCCAAGCGTCTATCCTCCCCGGCGCAGGGATCTGGGAGAGTCGCGGCAGTCTGCCGGCCACGCCAGTCTGGTGCGAGATCCTGCCCATCACGCTGCGCGCCCAACGGGTCTGCCATCTCCGGTGCCGGCAGAACGCCACGAGCACCGCCTGGCAGGAGCCGCAGATCCCCGGCACCCACCCCAGCTCCCTGGTCCGCACCCGGGTGGAGGCTGTCTTTGGCACACGCCTCACGCCGCGCCGCTCCGTCATCCACTCGACGGCCTGGCGCTATGAGCCCGGCGCTAGCGCCGACGGCCGGCTCGTGCTGACCTACCTCGTCGTGCTTCCGCCGTGGAGCGCCCGGAAGGCCAGTGATCGTGCGGGTCAGTGGAACCTGGAGCCCGTGGCCACGGTGCCGCCGGCGCGCAGCGCCCCGCTGGCGCCACCCGAGCACATCGCCCTGGCCCATGTCCTTGCCCACGCCCTCGACCATCTCGCCCTGCTGCTCGAGACCGACCCGGCCATCGCCCGCGCGCTCGGCCACCCGTGGCGCCAGGCCCTGGCCGACCGGGCGTGCCGCCCCGCCGGCGAGCGACCGCATCCCTTAGACCAGCGGCTCAGCGCCTGAACCACGAGAGGAGTTCCCCTGATGGCACCGCTCGGCCACGCCCACCACGCGCATGACCACGACCATCACGACCACCACGACCACGGGCACGATCATGATCACCACGACCACGGGCACGATCACGATCACCACCGCGATGGGCATGATCACCACGCCCATCACGGCCACCACCACGACACGTGGACGAGCCGGCTATGGCACTGGCTGCCCTTCAGCCACAGCCACGCCGCCGAGGATAAGGTGGACACGGCCCTGGAGAGCAGCGCGCGGGGCATCTGGGCGCTCAAGGTCTCGCTGGTCGGCCTGGCGGCGACCGCCTTCTTCCAGCTCGCGATCGTGCTGCTCAGCGGGAGCACCGCGCTCTTCGCCGACACCGTGCACAATTTCTCCGACGCCCTCACGGCCCTGCCGCTCTGGCTGGCCTTCGCGCTGAGCCGGCGGGCCGCGACCCGCCGCTACACCTACGGCTACGGCCGCGCCGAGGATCTGGCCGTCGCCGCCATCGTGCTGATGATCCTGGCGAGCGCCCTGCTCGCCGGCTACGAGAGCTACCGCCG
>JAAXUL010000460.1 GCA_013336035.1 Chloroflexales bacterium | reverse complement strand
CACACGCCTACCTCGTCGGCCCGCAGGCTGGGCGGGCCGTCCTCGACGCGGTGCGCGCCGCCCGCCAGATGCCCGCGCTCAGCCTGAGCGACCAGACCGTGGTGTGGGGTCACTTGCATCAGGCTGTCTGTCCACTGAAAGAGGGCGCTGTCGACCCCGGCGGACGCTGCCCGGCCGAGCTGGTCGACGGGTTCGGCTGCCGCGCACGATCTACGCCACCCTGCTCGATGAGGGCCAGCACCTCTGCTCCTGGCGCACGATGTATCGGCTCCTGGCCCTGGATGCGGCGACCCGCGAGCGGCGCGCGCAGCACCGCATCTTCAGCCGGAAGATCGTCGGCTGGCCGGCACCGAGATCAGCAGATGCCCGCTCTTCCCGCTTGTCCGACCGGCGTGTGACCTTCAAGTCGGTCTCCATACTTTTATAGCGTATATACAAATATAACATGTATTTGTCTTGTTAAATGTGAAGTGATCCGTTATGATTCTTATTGCATGTATATACGGCCCATGATATAGTATCAATCTACTCTAGCTCATCCCCCCTCTCCACCTTCCTCGCGATCGTGGCCGCGATTATGTGCCTCAATAATGTCTTCCAGTTTGCCGCCGTGCTCGTCGCGACCGACGGCGCCTACGCGGCCGCCGTGCTCGTCGCGACCGACGGCGCCTACGCGGCCGCCTTCGGCGCTGCGGGCGCACATGCCCTCGTCCTGCTCTTGTTCGACTCCACGGGTTCCTGGCCATCCCGCCGACGATCGCGGAGGTCTGGATGGTGGGATACCTGCTCGTGAAAGGGGTGAAGGTGCCCGCGCAGAGTGCTCCCACCGCACGTGCCGGAGGAACACCCCGCGTTGTGGGCGAGTAGGTGCGGTCATTGTGCATGTCCTTGAGAAAACCACCCGGATACATGCGCGCGCGACAAGCAACGTACGTGCGCGCAAAGAAGAACTATCCATGCAAGCGATTGTCTATACACGCTACGGATCGCCGGATGTGCTTCAGCTCACCGAGGTCGTAACGCCGACGCCCGCGGACGACGACGTCCTGGTCAAGGTGTATGCGGCCTCCGTCAATGCGGCCGACATCCATCTCTTGCGCGCTGACCCGTTCTTGATCCGCCTGATGTTCGGGCTGCTCAAGCCAAAACACACCATCCTCGGCGCTGACATTGCGGGGCGGGTGGAAGCGGTGGGCCGCAACGTCTCACAGGTTCACGTAGGTGATGCGGTATTCGGCGACATATCCGGGTGTGGCTGGGGCGGGTTTGCCGAGTATGTCTGCGCTCGTGAGGATGCCTTGGTCTTGAAACCGGCCAACCTGTCCTTCGAGCAAGCAGCGGCAGTGCCGATGGCGGCGGTCACCGCCTTGCAGGGTCTCCGCGGGAAAGGGCGGATTCAGCCAGAGCAAAAGGTGGTGATCAATGGGGCATCGGGCGGTGTAGGCACGTTTGCCGTGCAGATTGCCAAATCACTCGGGGCTGAGGTCACGGCTGTGTGCAGCACGCGGAATGTGGACCGAGTGCGCGCGCTTGGCGCCGACCATGTTATTGACTACGCGCATGAAGATTTCACCCAGGGTGCGCAGCGCTACGACCTGATTCTTGCGGTGAATGGCTACCATGCGCTTTCCGCGTACCGGCGCGTCTTAACGCCCACCGGCACCTATGTGATGAGCGGAGGTGCCGGCGCACAAATGTTCGAGGCAATGCTCCAAGGACCATGGATCTCGATGACTGGGCGTCAGACGATGGGGAGCCTGCTCGCCAAACCAAATCATGCCGATCTGGCCTTCATGAAAGACCTGCTTGAAGCTGGTCACGTCGTCCCGGTGATTGACAGACAGTACCCATTACGTGAGGTTCCTGAAGCGATCCGCTATCTTGAAGCAGGACACGCCCAGGGAAAAGTCGTCATCACCGTGGCCCATGACCACCAAAGCTAACCCGGTGCGAAGAAGCCAGAGGTCTATACTATGGCGACGGTATGAACACTCCACGTACACCAGCTCGCACTCGGCCCACGGGGCGACGGGTGCTGCGCCGGATCGGCACGGGCTTGATCGTGGCGCTCGTGCTGCTCATCGTCCTCGGGCTGGCCGGGGCGGTCTACGAATCCGCGGCGGAAGCCGCTGACCTGCGGGCGTACCCCCCGCCCGGCCAGCTGGTCGACGTCGGCGGGTATCGGCTGCACATCAACTGCACTGGCACGGGTAGTCCTACGGTTGTGATTGAATCCGGATGGGGCGATATGTCTGCCTCGTGGGGTTGGGTGCAGCCCGAAGTTGCCAAGACCACACGCATCTGCACCTACGATCGCGCAGGGATGGGGTGGAGCGAGGCCAGTCCTCAGCCGCGGACTGCCCGGGAATATGCGAAAGAGCTGCATACCCTGCTGGCACAAGCCAATGAACCCGGCCCCTATGTGCTGGTGGGCCATTCGATGGGCGGGTTTACCCTGCTGGTGTACGCGCATGACTATCCGGCCGAAGTCTCCGGATTGGTGCTGATCGACTCGCAAGACCTGCCCACCTCGGATGTCGCCACTCCTCAGCCAGCGCCGCAACCCGGTGGGCCCTCCCTGCCAGCGTTGCTGGCCCGCATCGGCCTGATCCGCCTGCTGGCGGTACCCCTTGGCTCAGTCGAAAACCTGCCGGAGGGGGAGAGGCACGCCTATACCGCGTTCGCGGTGGCCCCGCGTGGCGTCCAAACGTATCTGGACGAAGGAATGGGAATGTCCGAAGGAGGGGCGCAGGCCAGGGCGGTGACGACATTGGGCGCATTGCCATTAATCGTTCTGTCGCGCGGTAAAGATCAGGATGCGAAACATACCGCCGCACAGACCAGCCTACTCGAGTTATCGACTGAGAGCCAGCAGCTCTTTGCCGGCCAAAGCGGTCACAGCATCCACCTTGAGCAGCCAGCAGCCGCGATTGCGGCCATTGTGCAAATGGTCGAGCAGATTCGTCGGCAGCCCATGCCATGAGAACAGGGCAGAACCGCTGGAGCGCGCGGCCACAGCTGCGGTCGCTGAGGATGTCAGCGATGATTCTGGACGGAACGGCGAGGAGGAAGGCACGACCCGAGGAGATCACGGTGATACGGCGGCTCAACACCTGTCGCCTGCGGCAACTGCGAAGCGTACAGTGTAAGGCGCGCGCATGGTGCCACCTCGCCGTCCCGGTTGAGGGGTTCGCCGACGCACCCAGAGCCGACAACGCGTGGAGGCCCCTTGCGTGGAAGGGGAACGTACTCAGAGCGCGCGCGAGACCGGCCACTCGGTGACAGACCACGGAGCGCTGCAGCCTGCCGGTCACGTACCGGAACGACCCCCGCATTAGCACGGTGAAGAACACCAAGGGCGCCGTTGGCTACGTCGAGCTGGTCTTCGCCCTGGCCAACAAGCTGCCCGTGCCGCAGGTGAAGAACGCCGCCGGCAACTACATCTGCTCACCTTACTCACCACGACGGGCGCATTACTCACCACGACGGGCGCATTGATCGAAAGGCACCAGGGATGAGCATGGCTACTGCGACCGAGCACGCCACCCACACGGCCCATCGCATGACCGTGCGCGCCCTCAGGCCCTTCTACAGCAAGCGCCAGGCGATGCAGGCCGTGGACCTGGACGTGCGCCCAAACGAGATCCTGGCGATGATCGGCCCCTCGGGCTGCGGCAAGACAACCCTGCTGCGGGCGATCAACCGTATGCACGACACCACCCCCGGCGCAAGGGCCGAGGGCGGGCTCACCCTCGACGGAGACCCGATCTACGGCCCCGACGTTGACCCTACCGCGACCCGCTCAAGGTGGTGCGCCGCGAGCAGCAGCCCGACGCCCCAGGGGGCCGCCGCCGGGTCGATCTGCATCTGCGCGAGCAGCGCGGACTCAGCCCGCTTGTGCGGCGCGTCAGCATTCAATGTCGGGTCACGGCGCGAAGAAGAATCGTTGCGCCGTGACCCGCCGAGACTACCGGCTAGGGCTGGGTATCGAGCCAGCTCTGCTTGGCCTCGTTGAGGGCGTCCTCAGAGGCGGGGAAGTAGCCGACCTGCTCGATCTCGTCGCTGACATTGGTCAGGTAGTAGTTGATGAAGGCGGCGACCTGCGGCTTGGCGGCCAGCACTTCCTTGGCCGAGTAGATGAAGAGCGGGCGCGACAGCGGATAGCTGTTGTCCTCGGCGGTGGTCTCGGTGGGCTCGACCCCCTCGATGCTGAGGATCTTCAGCTTGTCTTTGTTCTCAAGGTAGTAGGCGTAGCCGAAGTAGCCGATCGCGTTGGGGCTGCCCTCGACGCCCTGGACGAGCACGTTGTCATCCTCGCTCAGCTGGGGGTTGGCGCCCAGCAGCTTGGCCGAGTCCTTGTTGAAGATGACCTCGACGAAGTAGTCGAAGGTGCCCGAGTCGGTGCCGGGGCTGAAGAGCTGGATGGGCTCGGCCGGGTAGCTCGGGTCCACGTCGGCCCAGGTCTTGGCCTCGCCGCTGAAGATCTGCGCCAGCTGGGCCTTGGTCAGGTTAGTGAGGAAGGTGTTCTCCTTGGAGACGACCACGGCCAGGGCGTCGGTGCCGACGCGAAAGCCGAGGGCGGGGCGGCCACTCTGCTCACAGGCCGCGGCCTCCTCATCCTTGATCGCGCGCGAGGCGTTGGCAATGTCGGTCTCGGCGTTCACGCAGAAGCGCTCGAAGCCGCCGCCCGTGCCGATGCTGTCCACGGTGATCTGGCCTTTGTAGCCGTCATCGCCGAAGATCTCAGAGATGCGCTCGGTCAGAGGGAAGACGGTGGACGAGCCGGCGATAATGATGTCGCCGGTCACCGCGGCCGGGTCTACCTCAGGCAGTGTCACGGCCGCACCGGCGGCCGCGGTGGTGGCGGCCGCGGTGGCGGCGGTGACGGCCGCGGTGGCCGCGGGGGCCTCGGTGGCGACCGGAGCATTTGTGGCCTGGGCGGCGGGGGCTGTGGTGGGAGCGGTGGCGGGCGCGCTGCCGCAGGCGGCCAGCACGGGCACGAGCAGCGCGGTGAGCAGCGCCGGGGCGACGAGCCGTTTGGGGGATAGGGCCATACCGGAAACCTCCTCAGTCGAGTGATAAACCCACCTCGCGCAGCGCACGATCCGGGCGGCCACCGCGGCTGACCCCTGTGAGCACACCCTGGTGCAGCTCCGCGTATCGGCGTGGGCGCGAGGACAGCGCCATTCTACACAGGGCGCGTTAACGCTCGAGAGCAATACTGTTAAGCCCGCGTTAAGCGCCGGGGTCAATAGTGCTACTCGCCGAGATCCTTGAGCACGATCGGCTTCATGCGCGGGCCGGCGTTCGTGGGGAGCAGCAGCGACAGCCCGCCGGCGACCAGCACGAAGGCCGCCGAGGCCCACAGGCAGGCGACCAGGCCCCCGCTCGGGCCGGCCTGGAGCCCGAGCTGGTAGAGCAGGCCAGAGAGCACGGTGCCCGCCAGCCGGCCCATCGCATTCGCCATATAGTAGAAGCCGACGTTCATCGCCACCTTGTCGCTGTCGGTGTAGGCCAGGATCAGGTAGCTATGCACGGCCGAGTTCAGGGCGAAGACCGCGCCGAACGCGAGCAGCCCCGCCACAGACTCGCCCGCGCCAGCGCCGAGGGACGGGAGCAGGCTCAGCTCGCTGCGCACCAGGCTCCAGTCACGGTCGGCCGCGACGAGGGAGGCGGGCATATCATTGACCTGGCTGCTATACTGCCTCTACGCCCAAGCCTCCAAACCTGTCACCCGTACCAGCCTGCTCGATGGACGCGTCGAGCCCTGATCTTCGATACCGCCTCGGTGGTACGCACGCCACCGGGTGGTCGAAGGATTCGTGCGCAGTGTGGCGTAACGGACGTTCGCGGAAGGAGTAGGTTGTGTCAACCGAGGAGAACAAGGCCCTGGTCCGCCGCTGGTTTCTTGCGGCCTGGAACGAAGGCAACCTCGATCTGGCCGACGACGTGATCGCGTCGGACTATGATCCGCACAATGAGCCCACCGACCCAAATTTTGGGCGCGGACCCGCCGGGCAAAAGCAGCTGATCGCCTTCTATCGCAGCGCCTTCCCTGACGTGCATATGGAGATCGAGGATATGGTGGCCGAGGGCGACCGGGTGGTGGTGCGCTGGCGCGCCACTGGTACTCATACCGGGGAGTTGATGGGTATCCCGCCAAGCGGCAAGCCGACGACGGTCACAGGGATGTTCATCAACCGCGTGGTGAATGGGAAGCTTGTCGAGGGGTGGACCTCCTTCGACGGCCTGGGCATGATGATGCAGATCGGCGCTGTTCCCATGCCGACGCAGGCGCCCACCGCATTAGAGGCGCAGGCATAGGCGGGGGGCGCAGCACGCGGGGCAGCGCAGGAGGGGCAGGCAACGGTGTCTGCCCCTGTTTCGCATGATGAGCTTCAGTAGCCAAGATGACCATCGAGTACCCAGGGCTACGTCACGATGTGATCGAGATTCTCCACAAGCAGCGCCTGAGCCTGCGCGCGCTGGCGGTGACGGCGAGTGGCACGCAGAGCCAGACCCCGCCCTGGGCCT
>JAAXUL010001295.1 GCA_013336035.1 Chloroflexales bacterium | reverse complement strand
GCCGCGGGCATAGGCCAGATCCTCGTCGCCGCGCCGTCCCGCCGGGCCGCCGGCCCGCGCTTCGCGTGGGCCGGCCAGTCCGAGCTGCGGGTGAAGGGCCGGGCCGCCCCGGTCGTCGCCGCGAACCTGGCCGGCGCGGCCGCCCCCGGCTCGCCCGTCGCGCGTCAGGCCCCGCGGGCCATCGTGGGCCGCGCCGCCGAGCTGGCCGTGCTGCGCGAGCGGATCGATCAGGCCCTCCGCGGGCGCGGCCAGCTCGTCGCCATCCACGGCGAGGTCGGCATCGGCAAGAGCACCCTGGCCGTCGCCGCGCTTGGCGAGGCGTCGGCGCGGGGCTTCCTCTGCCTGAGCGGCGAGTGCCACTCGTACCGCGCGGCCAGCAGCTACCTGGCCTGGCGCCCGGTGCTGCGCACGCTGCTCGGCCTCGACCCGGCCTGGGTCGGCGAGCGCCAGGCCGCCCACCTCGAGCGGCGCCTGGCGGCCCTCGACCCGCGCCTCGGCCCGCGCATGCCCCTGCTCGGGCCCATCCTCGGCCTGGGCCTCGCCGAGACAGCCCTGACCGCCGGCCTCGAGGGCGAGGCCCGCAAGGCCGCCACCGAGGCCCTGGTCTGCGACCTGATCGCGCTGGCGCCGGCGCCGCTGGCCATCGCCATCGAGGGCTGCGACTGGATCGACCCCCTGGCCCGCGACCTGCTCGTAGCCGTGGCCCGCCGGGCCGCCGGGCTGCCGGTGCTGATCGCCCTCACCTACCGCGGCGCCCCGGACGAGCGCGAGCAGTGGATCGCGCCGCTGCGGGGCGCCGGCCTGCACCACATGGCCGATCTGCGCCTGGGCGAGCTGGGGCGGCCAGCGGTCGAGGCCCTGGTGGCCGCCGCGGTGGCCCGCCACTTCGGCCCCGAGGCCATCGCGCCCCTGGCCCTGGTCGATATGGTGGCCGCCCGCTCGCAGGGCAACCCGCTCTTCGTCGAAGAGCTGCTGGCCCTGGTGCGTGACCGCGGCACCGACCTGGCCGACACCGGGGCTGTGGCGGGCCTCGAGCTGCCCGACAGCCTCCACAGCCTGCTGCTCAGCCGCATCGACCGGCTCGACGAGAGCGCCCAGACCGCCCTCAAGGTGGCCAGCGTGATCGGCAACGCCTTCAGCCCCAGCTGGCTGGCCGGCGTCCACCCGCCCCTGGCCGAGGGCGCCCACCTCGACCGGCAGCTCGAGACCCTGCGCCGCAGCGACATGGCCGTGCTCGATCGGGCGCTCCCCGAGCCCTCGTATATGTTCCGCCACGTGCTGACCCGCGAGGTGGCCTACAACAGCCTGGCCCGCGCCACGCGCCTGGGCCTGCACGAGCGCGCGGGGGCCTATATCGAGCAGGCCTACGCCGGCGACCTCGAGCGGCACCTCGACCTGCTAGCCTACCACTACGGCCTGAGCGACAACCAGATCAAGCAGCGCGAGTACTTCCACCGGGCCGGCATGGCCGCCCAGGCCGCCTTCGCCAGCGAGGCCGCCGCCGGCTTCTACGAGCGGCTGCTGCCCCTGCTGCACCGCGGCGAGCGCAGCGCCACCCTGCTGTGTCTGGGCGAGGTGCTGCGCCACGGCGGGCGCTACGAGCAGGCCGCGGCGCGCTTCCGCGAGGCCCTGGCGCTGGCGCCGGACCACAGCACGGCCGGCAGGGCCCGCCTGGCCCTCGGCGCGCTCGAGACCCGCCGCAGCGAGTACGGCGCCGCCCGCCAGTGGCTCGAGCAGAGCCGGGCCGACTTCGCCCGCGCCCACGACCGGGCCGGCGACGGCGAGGCCCTCGAGCAGCTCGGCATGGTGGCCTGGTACACGGGCGACTACGGCGCCGCGCTCGACCTGCTCGAGCAGGCCCTGGCCCATGGCGGCGGGGCCGCCGACCCCCGGCGGACCGCCCAGCTGCTCAACAATGTCGGCCTGGTCTACTGGGCGCGGCAAGAGCTGGGGCGGGCCCTCGACTGCTTCGAGCGGGGGCTGCGGGCCGCCACCGAGGCGGGCAACCGGCAGCATGTGGGCGTCACCGTCGGCAACATCGGCAACGTCCACCTGGCCCGCGGCGACTACGGCAAAGCCCTCGACTGCTACCTCCAGAAGCTCCAGTGCGCGCTCGACATCGGCGACCGCATGGAGCTAGGCATCTGCATCGGCAACATCGGCACGATCTACGAGAGCGAGGGCGACTACACGCGGGCCGCGCTCTGCTTCACCCGCGCCCTTGAGCTAGCCCTCGACCTGGGCGACCGCCTGGGCGTGGGCATGGCGCTCTGGAGCCTGGGCACGGCCGCGATGGGCGAGGGCCGCCTGAGCGAGAGCGAGCGGCTGCTCGAGCAGTCGGCGGCGCTGCTGGGCGCGATCGACGCCACCTACGAGCTGTGCGCCTGCCGCGCCAGCCAGGCCGAGCTGGCGGCGCGCCGGGGCGACTATGGCGCGGCCCTGGCCCTGCTGGGC
>JAAXUL010001294.1 GCA_013336035.1 Chloroflexales bacterium | reverse complement strand
CAGGCGTGGAGGGCTTCGTCCTCCACAACCACCCTTTGCGGGGGCCGCAGGCCCCACGCCCCCGCCGCGGGCAGCGGCTGAAAGCGTAACTCGGGTACGAACCTTGTCTTAGTCGCCGGCGCGCCAGGCGGCCAGCAGCGCGGGCAGATCCTCGAAGATCGCCGTGGGCCTGATCGGGCCGGTCTCGGCCTCGGCGCGCTGGCTGACCCCGGTGAGCACGAGGGCCGAGAACATCCCGGCGGCGGTGGCGCCCGCAATGTCGGTGTCGAGACGGTCGCCGATCACCAGGGTCTGGGCGGGGTCAACCTCGAACATCCCGGCGGCGACGCGGAACATCGTGGGCGCCGGCTTGCCGATCACCAGCGGCGTAACATCGGTGGCGGCCACCAGAGCGGCCATGATCGCCCCGGCGCCGGGGATCAGGCCCTCCTCAGAGGGGAAGGTCCGATCAGGGTTGGTCGCGATATAGGCGGCGCCGCCGCGGATGAACAGGGTCGCCTTGCGCAGCGTCTCGTAGGTGAGCTGAAAATCAGCGCCCTGCACGACCAGCTCGGGCAGCACGTCATCCTCCACAAAATGGCCATCGTCGAGCAGGGCCTCGCGCAGGCCGCGCATGCCGACGATGAATACCCGCGCGCCCTCGGGGTAGGAGGCCCGCAGATGGCGCGCGGTGGCGATGGCCGAGGTGACAACCCGCTCGCCGGGTAGGGCCACGCCCATCGCCGCCAGCTTCTCCTCGTACTGCCCCGGGGTCATCGAGGCATTGTTGGTGATGCAGACGAAGGGCACCCCGCGCCCATCGAGAAAAGCAAGCAGCTCGTGAACGCCCGCCAGGACCTGGCTGCCCCGATAGAGCACCCCGTCCATATCGAAGAGGACAGCCTTGATAGTGTTAAAGGCAATCATACGTCTCACATTCGCTCCGGCGCTCGGATTCCTAGCAGGCCCAGGCCATTCTTGAGCGCGGTCGCCGTGGCGGCGACGAGAGACAGACGAGCGGCGCGCAGCTCGGAGTGCTCGGCCTTGAGCACGGGGCACTGCTCGAAGAAGACCCCGAACTCGCGAGCGGTGGTGTAGCACCAGTCGGCGATCACGAAGGGGGCGTAGCGGGACCCGGCCTCGCGCAGGGCCTCGGGCAGGCGCGCCAGATGTTTGAGCAGCCGCGTCTCGGACGGGTGGGTGAGCAGCGCCAGGTCGCCGCCGGGGGGCACGCCCTCGTCCTCGATGCCCCGGCGCAGGATCGAGCGGCAGCGGGCGTGGGAGTACTGGAGATAGGTGGCGCTGTTGCCCTCGGTAGAGAGCATGCGCTCCCAGTCGAGGGTAATATTGCGCTTCGGGTCCTGGTAGAGGTCGTTATAGACCACGGCGCCGACGCCGACGGCCTCGGCCACGGCCTGCTTCTCGGCCTCGGGCAGATCGGGGTTCTTACGCTCGACCACCTCGCGGGCCCGGGCCACCGCGTCGTCGAGCAGAGCCTCGAGGTAGACCATATTGCCGCGCCTGGTCGAGAGAGGCTGGCCGCTGCTGTCGAAGACTGTGCCGAAGGCCACATGGACTAGCTCGACGCCGGGCGTGTAGCCGATCGCGCGCACCAGGGCGAAGAGCTGTCGCAGGTGCAGCGCCTGGGGCTCGCCGACAACATAGATAATCCGGGCGGGCTGGAACTCGCGGACGCGGAAGAAAATGGTGGCCACGTCGCGGGTCATATAGAGCGTGCCGCCGTCGCTGCGCTGGAGCAGGAAGGTGGGCAGCTTGTCCAGGTTCTCGACCACCACGGCGCCGCCCTCATCGCGGAAGGCCACGCCCTTGTCCAGGGCGTCCTGGATCACGCCGGCAAGCATCGGCTCGTAGAAGCTCTCGCCATAGGCATGGTCGATGGCGACCCCGAGGCGGTCGTAGTTGCGCTGGGCCGCGCCCATGGTCAGGTCAACACACCACTGCCACAGCTCGCGGGCCAGCGGGTCGCCCTGCTCGAGGCGCAGGGACCAGAGGCGGGCGTGCTCGTCGAGGGCCGGATCATTCTTGGCGGCGGCGGCGTAGCGGGAGTATTGGGCCTCGAGCACCTCGAGGGCGGTCTCGCCCTGGGCCGCGGGCTTGCCCTCGCGCTCGATTGAGGCCAGGACCACGCCAAACTGCTTGCCCCAGTCGCCGACATGGTTATCGCCTATCACCGTGTAGCCGAGGGCCCGATAGATATTGACGATGGCCTGCCCGATGATCGTCGAGCGGATATGGCCGACATGCATGCGCTTGGCGATATTGGGCGCCGAGTAGTCGACGACGACGCGCCGGCCGGCGCCATCGGCCTGCTGGCCGTAGGCCGCGCCGGCGGCCGTGATCTCGCTGACCACGGCCGCGGCCAGGCGCTCGGGGTGCATGCTGAAGTTAAGGAAGGGCCCGGCGGCCGAGACCGCGCCAATCAGCGAGCCGGCGGGGAGCGTAATCGTGGCGGCC
>JAAXUL010000459.1 GCA_013336035.1 Chloroflexales bacterium | reverse complement strand
CCGCGAGGGCCTTGGGCGCCACGGTCGCCTTGGCCTCGTCAAGTGTCGCCGAGTCGGGGATGCTGTTCACCGTCTGCTGCAGGTCCTTCTGGGCGGCCTGGAGCTCGTCAACTTTGGCACTCTGCACTGTGGCCGCGGCCGTGACCGTCGCGTCCCACGCCTGATCGACCGCCTTCTGGGCGTCTTTGACCTGACCAATGGTCGCGCTGGTGCCCAGCGCGTTCAGGCTGGCCACGGCCTGCTCGAGGGTGCCCAGCGAGGTGCAGAAAGCTGTGGTGGCCTGAGGCACCGTCGTCTGCGCGCCGCAGCCGGCGAGGATCGGGAGTGCCAGCAGCGCGGCGAGGGCGAACATGATCCGTTTCATCGGGTTTACTCCTTGCACATGCTAGAGTGCGGGCGACGCCTACGTCTGGCGTCGCTCCGCAGGTAGGCGATTAGGGTTCATAAAAAAATACCGTCCCCCAGGTGCGCGGCCTCGCCCGGCGGCTGAACCTGTGGGCTAGCGGCTACGAAGCCGGCCTGCGCCGCCTCCGGCATGCCGCGTAGGCGGCCTTCGTACCTGCCAGCCGAGGGGTTCAGCCCCACGGCGAGCGGGGGTGAGGGAAGTAATTCCTTTATGAGCCCTTAGTGCTCCGGCTCCGCCTCGTCGGTCGCTCGGGCGATGGCGCCTACTGCCGTGGCCGCGCCGATCTCGGTGGCCCCGGTGACCATCTTGCCAACGCCGGCGCGGGCCGTCTCGCGCGCGGCGTCGCGCAGCGCCTCACCAGCCTGGAGCTCGGAGGTGCCGCGCTCGGCCTGGGCTATGCCCTGAGCCGCAAGCTCACCGCTTGCCGCCCCGAGCTGCTGCGCCACGGCGAGCCGGGTGACCCCCTCGCCCACCTCGCCCGCCCCCAGCTCGCCCACATGGACGCCGGCGGCGGCGAGCTCATGCGCGAGGGCCCGCGTGCCGCCGAAGCGCAGCAGGTTGTTGATCCCGATCTCCTGGAGCGTAGCGCTGCGCGCGGTCAGGAACTGCGCGAGCACCGGCATGCCCAGGCGCTCGGCGATCTCGCCGACGGCGGCGCACTCACCGGCGATGCGGGCGACCTCCAGCCCACGCTTGAGGTCATCGGCGCTCAGGGAGCGCACCAGGAGGCTCATCACGGTGATGTTTTCGGAGGCGCTGAGCAGCTCGGCGCCCTGGGCGACGTCCTGGGCGCCGGCGGCCGCGGCCACCTGGCTGAGGCCGCCTATGCCAGCGGCGACCGCCACCGTGTCGACGCCACGTATCAGATCGCTCACGCCCGCCACCGTCGCGGCCCGGCCCGCCTCGGCAAACGTGCGGGCGGTTTCCAGGGCCGCAATGCCCTCCATCGCGGTCTCGTCCCCCTCAGCGATCGCGGCCTGCGCCACTTTCGCCAGGGTTACGCCCTCCGGGTCCTGTTTGATCATTTCGCCCGCCAGCTTCCGGTCTGCCATAGTCATCCCTCCTCTGTCGAAGCAACAGCTCCGCGTGTCCAGCCGGAGCCACGGATGCCGGTGCGCTTACACCTGGCACCCTTGTGCATCCCCTCGCTCGGGTTGTATCACAAGGACACAGCTCGCACACGCTCCAGATGAGGGATTAGAGCGCCATTTCAACGGATGGGGGGCAATGATCCTTGTGGACGATAGCGCAATGCCTCAGATGCGCGATGCGGCGCTGAACAGGGGCAACGTATAACCTGATTGTGGCGCAATGTGACCATGACAGGGGGCTTTAACCATGGAAGACAAAGAGGGACAGGCGCAGCTTCACCTGGGCGAAGGGTACCTTGCTGAACAGCTGGTCCAGCTTGCCAAACAGGCGATCCAGCTGCTCCAGCGCTCCTGGCAGTGGATAGTCGTAGCGGGGTTCTTTATAACGCTTGCTTTTGTGGCAGCCCGCCGGCGCGCCCGCAGCATCGAGGGAGGGAGCGATCTTCCAGGGCAAGCTGAGCGGCTCGGGTGATCAAGGCCATTTCGCGCCGGGCTCGCCACGAGCGAAAAGGCTACCCTATGCTGTCACTGCTCATCGCCATCCGTTTCTTCGTGCGAGCCCTGCGCGTCGCGCTGCTCGACTCAGAGTTTCAATCTCTCGCGCTGATCGCCTCGGGGATGCTCGCGACCGGCACGCTCTTCTGCCATCAGGTCGAGGGCTAGGGCTGGCTCGATAGCCTCTACTTCAGTGATGATTTATCACATCCTTGGCATCGGGCTCCTTGCAGCGGTGGTGACCCAGCTTGCGCGCTTGTCATTGCTCGCACGAATGAGCGCTCCCGGCGGCAGTAAGGCTGGCGCCGGGGACACAAGCTTGTCACCAACCAGCACCGCGCCGCTCGCGCCTAGCTCGGCGCCGCCCGCCTATCCTGGAAGATCAGGCCGCGGCCATCCCTTCAGCCTGGGGCTTTGGGTCCGAAGGGAGCGTGTGCGTGAGCGCCACGATCAGCTATAAGAAGGTACGGGAGAGCGCGGCCCTGCTTCTGCCCGAGGCAGAGCGGCACGCCCGCGCAACAGCGGTTGTTCGACGAAGGAGGGCCGATCGTTGGCCTTATTTCGTTTTGTAGGGAGGCTTCTATGGCGACAGAACAAGAGCGCCTGGCGGCAGCGCGGACGGGTGTGGCGTGGCGGAAATGGGGGCCGTACCTCAGCGAGCGCCAGTGGGGCACGGTGCGCGAGGACTACAGCGAGGACGGCGACGCCTGGTCCTACTTCACCCACGACCAGGCCCGCTCGCGCGCCTACCGCTGGGGCGAGGATGGTCTGGCCGGGATCTCAGACGAGCAGCAGCGGCTGTGCTTTGCCCTGGCCCTGTGGAACGGACGCGATCCGATCCTGAAGGAGCGCCTCTTCGGGCTCGCGAACAGCGAGGGCAACCACGGCGAGGACGTCAAGGAGTACTACTTCTACCTCGACAATACGCCGACCCACGCCTACATGAAGTACCTCTACAAGTACCCCCAGGCGGCCTTCCCCTACAACGACCTGGTTGAGACGAACCGCCGGCGCACCCGCGATGAGATGGAGTACGAGCTGCTCGACACCGGCGTCTTCGAGGGCGATCGCTACTTCGACGTGTTCGTCGAGTACGCCAAGGGCGGGACCGACGATATCCTGGTGCGCATCAGCGTGGTCAACCGCGGGCCTGAGCCGGCCGAGCTGCACCTGCTGCCGACGCTCTGGTTCCGCAACGACTGGGCCTCCTGGCTGCGGCGGCCCGCCGAGAAGCCGGCGCTCAAGCAGATCGCGGGGCCGGCGGGCGTCAGCGTAGTCGAAGCGATCCACCCCACGCTCGGCACCTACTACCTGTCTTGCGACGGCGAGGTACCGCTGCTCTTCACCGAGAACGAGACCAACAATGAGCGATTCTTTCCTGACTACCCGAATGCCGAACCGTATGTGAAAGACGGCATCAACAACTACCTGCTCCATGGTGAGGAGGGAGATGTGAACCCCGAGCAGCGCGGCACCAAAGTCGCCGCGCACTACCAGCTCAGCCTCGAACCGGGCCAATCGGTGACCGTGCGACTGCGTCTGAGCGACCAGGCCCCCGCCGGGCAGCGCGCGAAGAAAAACAGCGCGGCCGACCCCTTCGGGCGGCAGTTTGACGAGACCCTGGCCACCAGGCTGCGTGAGGCCGACGCGTTCTACCACGCCCTGACCCCGGCCGGCACCTCGCCCGACGCGGCCCAGGTCATGCGCCAGGCCCTCGCGGGCATGCTCTGGAGCAAACAGCACTACAGCTTCCACGCCGACCAGTGGCTCGAGGAGCACCACGCCCACCCGCTCCAGCCGAACAGCCGCTACTCGCGCAACCAGGCCTGGGTCCACATGGTCAACGACGACATCATCTCGATGCCCGACAAGTGGGAGTACCCCTGGTACGCGGCGTGGGACCTGGCCTTCCACACCCTGCCGCTGGCGATCGTGGACCCCGACTTTGCCAAGCAGCAGATGAGCCTGATGCTGCGCGCGCGCTATCTGCACCCCAGCGGCCAGATCCCGGC
The DNA here is from genome assembly GCA_013336035.1 of Chloroflexales bacterium. Lineage (GTDB taxonomy): Bacteria > Chloroflexota > Chloroflexia > Chloroflexales > Chloroflexaceae > CAIWXH01. The sequence continues at coordinate 2,536 of JAAXUL010000459.1, read as the reverse complement.
CTACGAGTGGAACTTCAGCGACGTGAACCCGCCGGTCCACGCCTGGGCGACCCTGTTCCTGCACCGCACCGAGCAGGCCATGGGCGGCCAGACCGACCTGGACTTCCTCAAGCGCATGTTCCACAAGCTCGTGCTGAACTTCACCTGGTGGGTGAACCGCAAAGACCGGGACGGCAAGAATGTGTTCGAGGGCGGCTTCCTCGGGCTCGACAATATCGGCGTCTTCGACCGCAGCTCGGCGCTGCCGACCGGTGGCCACATGGAGCAGGCCGACGGCACGGCCTGGATGGCCCTCTTCAGCCAGAACATGACCGAGATCGCCAACGAGCTCGCCGCCCACGACCCGATCTACGAGGACATGGTGCTGAAGTTCGCCGAGCACTTCCTCTATATCGCGGCGGCGATGAACCGGATGGGGCCGGACGGTATGTGGGACGAGGAGGACGGCTTCTACTATGACCTGCTGCGCCTGCCCGACGGCAGCGCCAGGCGCCTGAAGGTGCGCTCGATGGTGGGCCTGCTGCCACTATGCGCGACCACCGTGACCGAGGCCTGGCAGCGCGAGCGCACCCCGCTGGCGACGACTGCGATCCAGATGCGCCTGAACCAGATGTCCGAGCTGCGAGACTCCATCCACCCCACCGGCCCGGGGCATCTGGGGGTGGCCGACCGGGGCATTCTCGCCCTGGTCAACCCCGAGCGGCTGCGCCGCATCCTCGCGCGGATGCTCGATGAGGAGGAGTTCCTCAGCCCCTATGGCATCCGCTCGCTCTCGAAGTTTCACGCGCAGCACCCGTATGTCTTGAGCATCGACGGCCAGGAGTACCGGGTGGACTACCTGCCGGCAGAGTCGAACACCGGCATGTTCGGCGGCAACTCGAATTGGCGCGGGCCGATCTGGATGCCCGTGAACGCGCTGATCATCCGGGCGCTCCAGCAGTTCTACCTTTACTACGGTGACAGCTTTAAGGTCGAGTGCCCCACAGGCTCCGGGACCATGATGAACCTCTTCGAGGTCTCCCGAGAGATCGCGCACCGGCTCACCAACATCTTCCTGTGCGATGCGCAGGGCCGGCGGCCGGTCTACGGCGGCACCGAGCGGTTCCAATCCGACCCGCACTGGCGCAACTATCTGCTCTTCTACGAGTACTTCCACGGCGACAACGGCGCGGGGCTGGGCGCCGGCCACCAGACTGGCTGGAGCGGACTGGTCGCGAAGATCATTGAGCTCTACGGCCTCCTGGACGCCGAACGCTTCCTGAAAGTGGGGACAGCCCCTGGGCGCGAGCGTGCCGTTGGGCGAAAGAGTTAACCCGAGCGTGAGGAGAAGCGTATGCCGAGCGTTCAACGACAGGTCGAGCCTACAGCAACGACTGAGGCGCAGCAGGATCTGAGGGCCACCGTCACCGCGGTGCAGACCTCGATCGCGTCGTTCGCGCAAGGCATGGGCTTCATCTTTCTGGGCTACTCGCTCCTCCAAGGGGTGGGGTCCGCGCTGCTGACGATCTACATCCTGGTCACGGTCTCGATCACCAACCGTCGCTATCCAGAGAATTGGGGCACACCTGATCAAGATGGACGATGCCGGGCTGATCCGCCTGACAAATGGCGAACGCTCCGCGTGCATGATGCACCGGCGCCGCCAGCGCGGTACTGTGGGGACACTATGTCGGGTATCTCCATCGAGAGGGAGCGTAGCCGCGAGTGAACTTATCGTAGTGACGTTTGACAGCCAGGAGCAGGCCCGGCAGGCCCGCGCAGCGATTAAGCGGCTTGAGCACGACCAGCTGGTCGTGCTCAAGGACGGCGTTTGAGCCGTTCTCGGGCCAGATCAACCAGACCACCTCGACCCCGAGCTGGCGAGCCAGCTGCGCGGCGCGCTCAAGCCGTAGCCAGTCCTGTAGCCCCTACATCGAGAACGCGATCATCGCCTCGGGCGTCAGGCTGATCAAGTACTGGCTGGAGGTCGACCAGCAGCAGCAGACCGAGCGCTTCCAGGAGCGCATCGACGACTACCGGAAGATCTGGAAGCTCAGCCCGATGGACCTGGAGTCGCACCGCCGCTGGTACGACTTCTCGCGGGCGCGCGACGACATGTTCGCCGCGACCGACACTCCAGAGGCGCCCTGGTATGTGGTTGACGCCAACGATCAGCGCCGGGCCAGGCTGAACTGTATCGCGCATCTCCTGTCACTGCTCCCCTATGAGGAGGTGCCCCGCGAGAAGGTGAAGCTGCCCAAACGTCAGGAAAGAGGAGACTATGTCGAGCCAAACCACCCCTATCGGCGTATCCCCGAGAAGTACTGACGGGAAGCTCGCCGCGCCGCCCGCGCCGCCAACCGGCGAGCAGGCCTGGTACCGCCTGAGCCCGTCCGACGCCGCGCGCAGGCTACAGGTCGACCCGGCCCGTGGCCTGAGCGCCGCCGAGGCCCAGGCCCGCCAGCAGCACTACGGCCCGAATAAGCTCGCCGCCAAGAAGAAGGAGGCCGGCTGGCAGGCCTTCCTGCGCCAGTACAAAGACTACATGCAGCTCATC
>JAAXUL010001293.1 GCA_013336035.1 Chloroflexales bacterium | reverse complement strand
CGCCCTGGGCCTGCCGGTGCGTGCCCCCGCCGGGCGCTCCGAGTGGTTCGCCCGGCGCTTTCTCGACGAGGGGGGCCACCTCGTCTTTCGCTCGGGGGTCGCGGCCGACGGCCGCCTGCGCCCTCTCGACGTCGCGGGGCGCGTCGTCTACGAGAACGTCGCCGTCGTCGGGTCGGCCATCGCCGGCTTCGATCCCATCCGCGAGGGATGCATGGAAGGAGTGGCTGTCGCCACAGGCTTTGCCGCGGGACAGCTGTAATATCTATGGACCACATCGAGCTCTCGCTGACGCAGTCGCTTGACCACTGCATCAAGTGCAACATCTGCACGGCCGCGTGCCCCGTGGCCGCCGTGACCGATAAGTTCCCCGGGCCAAAGTATGTCGGCCCGCAGGCCCAGCGCTTCCGGCGCGAGGGCCAGCCCGTGCCCGACGACTCGGTGGACTACTGCTCGGGCTGCCGGGTCTGCAACCAGGTCTGCCCCACCGGCGTGCTCATCGCCGAGCTGAACGCGCGCGCGCGCGGCCAGATCGTCGCCGAGCGGGGCCTGCCCTTCCGCAACTGGATCATCGCCCGCGCCGGCCTGGTGGGCGGGCTGAGCGCCGGCCCCCAGGCGCCCCTGGTCAACTTTGGTCTCAGGCTGGCCCCGGCCCGCTGGGCGATCGAGAAGATCCTCGGCATCCACCACAGGGCGCCCCTGCCGATGGCGAGCACCTACCGCTTCCGCTCGTGGTTCGCCAGACGCCCAGCCCCGAGCACCGCCGCGAAGCGGCGGGTGGTCTACTTCCACGGCTGCTCGACCAACTACTACGAGCCGCACGTGGGCAAGGCCGCCGTGGCCGTGCTCGAGCACAACGGCTTCGAGGTCATCCTGGCCGAGCAGAACTGCTGTGGCCTGCCCCTGATCTCGAACGGCGACTTCAAGGGGGCCACCAGCGCCCACGAGGCCAATGTGCGCAAGCTGCTGCCCTATGTGCGCCAGGGCATCCCGGTCGTGGGCACCAGCACCAGCTGCACCCTGACGCTCAAAGAGGAGGCGCCCGAGATCCTTGGGCTGCATGGCGATGATGTGCGGGCCGTGGCCGAGGGCACCTACGATATCTTTGAGTTCCTGCGCGACCTGGCCGAGCGGGGCGAGCTGAAGACCGACTTCCAGCCGATGCAGCGGCGTCTGCCCTACCACCCGCCCTGCCAGTATCGGGCTCACCGCCTCGGCAAGCCCGCTATAGACGTGCTGGCCCTCGTGCCCGGGCTGCGGCTCGACGAGAGCCGGGCCGATTGCTGCGGCATCGCCGGCACCTACGGCCTCAAGCGCGAGAAGTACCAGATCGCCATGGACATAGGCCGCCCGCTCTTCGACTTTGTGCGTCGCTCGGGCTCGGACCTGGCCCTGTGTGATAGCGAGACATGCCGCTGGCAGATCACGAACGCTACCGGTGTGCCCAGCAAGCACCCGATCGAGATCCTCGCCGAGGCCTATGGGCTCTAGCCCATAGAAAACGGATACGCTATGATTGGCCTCCTGATCATCTCACACAGCGCCGCTATCGCCCGTGGGGTCAAAGAGCTCGCCGACCAGATGGCCAAGGGCCAGGTGCGGATCGCCGCGGCCGGCGGCACCCACGATGGTGGGCTCGGTACGTCGGCCGACCTGATCGTCGAGGCGCTTGAGCAGCTCAAGGGCGTCTCGGCGGTGCTGACCCTGGTCGATATGGGCAGCGCCGTGATGAGCGCCGAGATGGCGCTGGAGCTGAGCGGGGAGACGTTTCTGATCAGCGGGGCGCCTCTGGTCGAGGGGGCTCTGGTGGCTGCCGTCGAGGCTATGCGGCCCGATGCCACCCTCGAGCACGTGGCCGCCGCCGCCGCCCGGGCCCTCGAGGCCAAGGGCGTAGACGCGCTCCCCGCCCCGCGCCCCGCGCCCGCCGCCGACGAGATGCCGCTGCCTGCCGACCCGGTGCCCCCCGGCCCCGCCGCCGAGGTGACCCTCACCGTGATCAATAAGGTGGGCCTGCATATGCGCCCCGCCAAGGAGTTCGTGCAGGCCGCGTCCCGCTTCGTGTGCACGGTGCGCGTGCGCAACCTCGACCGGCCCGAGCGCCCCGATGGTAACGCCAAGAGCATGATCGACGTTATGAAGCTCGGCGTCGCCTCGGGCCAGCGCGTCCACGTCCGCGCCGAGGGCGACGACGCCGTCGCGGCCGTCGACGCCCTCCGCAAGCTTGTGGCCGATAACTTCGGCGAGGCGTAGCCACTGCGTGGCTCACCCGCTCTCACGATGGCGCCGGCGACACGCCGGCGAGCAGCTCGATCTGCTCGAACTGGAACTCGGCGGCCATGGCGGCGAGGCGCTCGCCGAGCTCCGGCCAGATCGCGATCACGCGGCGGACGGCGGCCTCGACCAGGGCCGGGTCGCTCACCGCCGCGGCCTGGGCCAGCTGGTGCCGCACCTCGGCGGGG
>JAAXUL010001292.1 GCA_013336035.1 Chloroflexales bacterium | reverse complement strand
CACCCACTCTGCCTCGCGCCCCAGAGATGGACCATCGGTCACCGGGTCCACAAAGGTCGGCACGATCTCCGCAACCAGCGCGCGCCACTCGGCCCGCCGCCCGGTGTGGTCGTAGAGATTGCGCAGCCCCTGCATAGCGCCAATGATCGCACCGTGCCAGCCATGCCGCAGGGCCAGCCGCCGCGCGTGCAGCAGGTTGGCCTCCTCGGCCCGCAGCAGCGCGATCACGCCCCGGTTGCCGCCCTCGTATTGGCGGTGGTAATAGTTCCCGAGCTCGCGAATCGCCTCGACATAGGCGCGGGTGGCCCTCACCCCCTGCCCTCCTCTCCCACGTGCGGGAGAGGGGGAGCTCAACCCCTCTGGCGGTGCCACATTCTGGTCAGCCTCGGTATGATGCTCTTCGTACAGCCGCCGCAGGAACCAGGGCAGCGCCGGGTGGATGCTGAAGTAGCCGTCGCCGTGCGCCGTCAGCGGCCCGACCTCGGCCGCGCGGTCGAGCAGCACGATGCCCTGCTCGCGGGTCAGGCCGGCGACGGCGGGGACGTGCCAGTCTTTGCTGGTGTCGCCCATTACGCGCAGCGTGTCCACATTCACGAAGCCCTGGAAGTGGTGTAGCAGCGCCAGGGTGGCCCGCTCCTGGGCGGTGAAGGCTGCGGCGAAGCCGTAGCTCAGCGCGGCGCCCAGCGATAAGCTGCGCCCCTCGCTCGCGTCGTTGTCGAACACGGCCTGGCCGGCGCGCAGCTTATCGACGTAGGCGCGGATCTGCGTCGCCGCGCGCAGGCCGTCGCGCAGGGCCTGGCCCATGGAGCGCCAGGACAGTGTCGGTGTCAGGGTCGCGCAGCAGCTCCCAGGGCAGCGCGGTGGCGCCCTCGGCGTCGGTGACGATCTCGACACGCAGGTCGTCCAGCTGCTCGGCCACCCTGGCCCACAGCCGCAGCGTGTGGGCGTTCGCGGCGAACAGCGTATTGAACAGCTCGTGCCCCAGCTCGCGCATGCGCTCCTCGACGCGCGCGGCGCGCTGCGGGTTCGGCTCGAACGGGTACTCGGCGTACTCCTCGACGTACCAGCGGATGTCGCGCTGGTCCTCCTCGGTCAGCGACAGCTCGACGGTGGCGCTGGCGGTCTGCCGCGCGCCCGCGCCGAGCCACTCCAGCACGACCGTATGGCTGTTGTTCTGGCTGGCGGTCTGGGTCAGGCGCAGGGTGGGGGTGTCAGCCATCAACGAGCCTCCTGTCTACACGGGCTGGCCGGCGCTCAGCAGGCGGGCGAGCAGCGCGGCGTCGGCGTCCTCGACAGGCACAGGTGGGCTGCCGGCGACCTCGATGGTGATATTGACCACTGTGCCTGCCTGCTCCTTCGCATGCCGGACTGAACGTAAAAAGGCCAGGATTCCCGCGACGCCGCCCGCGATCCCGACGCCCTGGCCCACGACCTCCAGCACCAGCTTCACCGTCTCCAGGTCGGTGTAGGACGGGGACTGGCCAACATCGGCGTACGCCTGACGCCCTGCTCGATCGCGCGACGTAGGCCCCGGTCGCCCGCCGGGATGGTGACGATAAGCTGCCTGGTCATCGGGGGTGCTCCTCACGGTTCAGGTTGCCTACTATACGCACGTGCGGGGGCATCGGTTGCGGGCGCAGCCGGCTAGCCGAACAAGGCGAGCGGGGCACGCGCAGACACGCGCACGCGCCAGCCAACAGAACACGGGGAGGCCGCGGCCTCCCCGTGTGCGCTCCGCTCGTCGTCGCCCCTACGCCGTCGTCTTGCGCCGGGTGGACCGTTTGTAATCAGACTTGCGGGTGAGCCCGATCATCTGCACCGCCGCCGCGTCAGGGCCATACTGGGCCTTCACCTGATCCTTTGCGCCGAGGACGATCATGTGGAGGGCGTAGGCGGCCTCGTTATGGGCGGCGCGGGCCTGCTCAAGGGCCTGCTGCGCCAGGATGACGGCCTGCTCGGTCTGGGCCAGCGCCGCCTCATACTGCTGGATCGACGCGACGCCGTACATGAGGTTGATCGGCTGGTAGTCGCCCAGGCTCTGCAGGGCCAGGAGGGTCGAGCGGTCAGCGGCGATGATGTCGGGCGGGAGACGCTTCTGTCGTACAGCCATGGTTCTGTCCCTTTCTACGATGCGGGCTGCTATAGGTGACGCCTCGCTGGCGTACCGGCGTATGATATTCACTTTGCGCCTGAAATTAAAGTCCCCCAGAAGTACGCAGTTCAATAGTACCCCGCCCAACCTTGTTTGACGGGTAGCTAAAGAGGGTTTTCTTCCGGGGAGAGCCGGGCTCTCCCCGGGCCCCTCCCAACCTGTCAAATGTCGATCCTGTACGGCTGCATCCTTCATCTGCGCGGCTGCATCCTTCATCTGCGCGGCTGCATCCTTCATCTGCGCGGCTGCATCCTTCGTCTGCGCGGCTGCATCCTTCATCTGCGCGGCCGCCCCTCGCCCCGCTT
>JAAXUL010001291.1 GCA_013336035.1 Chloroflexales bacterium | reverse complement strand
TGCCCAGGGTGATCTCGGGCAGGCCGAACTGGGCGCTCTCGCTGGCGACGATCATATCGCACATCAGGGCCAGCTCGCAGCCGCCGCCGAAGGCGTAGCCGCTCACGGCGGCGATCATTGGCTTGCGGCAGGCGGCGACGCGCTGCCAGCGCTCGATGCTGCGGCCTATGAGCATAGTGCTGGGCGAGGCGTCGGTCATGGCCTTGATGTCGGCGCCGGCGGCGAAGGCCCGCTCGCTGCCGGTGAGCACGATGGCGCGGATCTGCTCGTCGGCCTCGAGGTGGGCCAGGTGGGCGATCAGCTCGTCGATCAGGGCGGGGCTGAGGGCGTTAAGGGCCTTGGGGCGGTTCAGGGTCAGGGTGGCTACGTGGCCGTCAACCTCGGCCAGCACCAGCTGCTCGTCGCTCATAGAGCCTCCTCGGATTCTACGCTGAATGTGATCGGGCGCGGTCGGGACAGCGCTATGCTACCCGAGACAGCCTGGTGCGTCAAAGAATTTCTTGTGAAACTTTACCGTGGCTTTACAATTGCCCGGAGGTCGCCGCGTTCCAATGCGGAGAAACCCCTTTGCGACAATAAGGGCATTTTACCTAAATTTTACGGGCAAATTATTCCAGTTTTATAATCTTCCGTTATGATAGCTATATCAACTTCCCGGTACGGTGAACTGAAGACGCAGCGTAGTAGAGAAACGGCTGAAGCCTACCCTGGACAGGCTAAGGCTCACCGTAGCCGTGAAGGCACGCCCTCTCGCGGCCAGGCACCGCCAACCCTTGTGCCCAGGGTCGGCAGGGCGTGGCAGCACGACGAAGTGAAGTAGAAGTAAAGGAACACCACTGTGGCGAATCCGGCTCGAACCATGCCCGCGACCGTAGAGAACACAAAGACGATCTGGCAGGTCATCTTCGCGTCTGCAATGGGCACGATGATTGAGTGGTACGACTTCTACATTTTCGGCAGCCTCGCGGCGATTATCTCGACCAAGTTCTTCCCCTCGGGTGACCCGGTAGCAGCCTTCCTCGCGACCCTGGCCACCTTCGGCGCCGGCTTCGCGGCCCGCCCCTTCGGCGCCCTGGTCTTCGGCCGCATCGGCGACATGGTCGGCCGCAAGTATGCCTTCCTCGTCACCCTGCTGATCATGGGCGGCGCGACGACCCTGATCGGCCTGCTGCCGACCTACGACAGCATCGGCATCGTGGCCCCGATCATCCTCTTCACCATCCGCATCCTCCAGGGCCTGGCCCTCGGCGGCGAGTACGGCGGCGCCGCCGTGTACGTGGCCGAGCACTCGCCCCACAACAAGCGCGGCTACTACACCAGCTATATCCAGACCACCGCGACCCTCGGTCTGTTTATCTCGCTGGCCGTGATCGTCGGCGTGCGCCTCTCGATGCCCAAAGAGGCCTTCAACGAGTGGGGCTGGCGCATCCCCTTCCTGCTCTCGATCTTCCTGGTCGCCATCTCGGTCTACATCCGCACCAAGATGAGCGAGTCGCCCCTCTTCAGCAAGCTGAAGGCTGAGGGCAAGACCAGCAAGAGCCCGATCAAGGACAGCTTCGGCACCAAGGCCCAGCTGAAGACCGTCCTGGTGGTGCTCTTCGGCGCCGCCGCCGGCCAGGCCGTGGTCTGGTACACCGGCCAGTTCTACGCCCTGTTCTTCCTCCAGAACGTGCTGAAGGTCGAGTTTGTCACCGCCAACGTGGTTGTGTCAGTCGCCCTGCTGCTTGGCCTGCCGCTCTTTATCTTCTTCGGCGCCCTCTCGGACAAGATCGGCCGCAAGAAGATTATGATGGCCGGCAACCTGCTTGGCGCCCTCGCCATCTACCCGACCTATATGGGCCTGAGCTACTTCGCCGGCCCGATCACCCCCGCGGTCACGGATGCCGCCGGCAAGGTCGTCACCCCGGCCATCGCCGCCAGCGCCAACCCGGTGATGCTCACGCTGCTGGTCTTCAGCCTGCTGATCTGGGTCGGTATGGTCTACGGCCCCATCGCCGCCTTCCTGGTCGAGGCCTTCCCCGCCCAGATCCGCTACACCTCGGTGTCGCTGCCCTACCACGTGGCCAACGGCTACTTCGGCGGCTTCCTGCCCCTGATCGCCACCTCGGTCGTGGCGGCCACCGGCAATATCTACGCCGGCCTCTGGTGGCCCATCGGTATCGCCCTGATGACCTTTGTTGTCGGCACCCTCTTCCTGAAGGACACCAACCTCAACCTCACCGAGGCCGAGATGCACCCGGCCCGCAATGAGACCGAGGCGGCTCAGGCCGGCTAAACCTGGCCCGTAGCACGTAGCGCGCCTGACGGAGCGGGGGGCACCCTCGCTCCGTCTGGCTTTTTTGTCCCCCGCCCGCTTGCCCATGCCCCCCTGCCTCAGGGCGTCGCCTGCTCCAGAGTCCACAAATAATCACCTGGGGTGCAGGGTCATTTTCTTGCCATATTCGCCCGGGGTCGCTAC
>JAAXUL010000040.1 GCA_013336035.1 Chloroflexales bacterium | reverse complement strand
CCGCGACAGAAGCTCCTCAGGCGGCGGCTACAGCCGTGCCTGAGGCGACCGCCGCGGCTACAGCCGCGCCTGAGGCGACCGCCGCGGCTACAGCCGCTGCGACGAGCGGCGAGGCCGCGACGATCGCGCTTGTGGTCGGCGTGAAAGGCGACCCCTTCTACGTCACCATGGAGCGCGGCGCGCGCGCCAAGGCCGAAGAGCTCGGCGTGGAGCTGATAGTGGACGGCCCGGCGCAGTTTAACCCCGTTCAGCAGGCCCCGATCGTCGATGCGCTGATCGCGCGCGGCATCGACGCCCTGCTAATTGCCGCGACCGACAAGCAGGCCATGATCGAGCCGCTGCAGCGCGCCTACGACGCGGGCATCCCGGTCATATCGGTTGACACCTTTATTGGCGACGGCGACTACGAGAACGGCTCGGTCACCTTCCCGCTGTCCTACATCGGCTCGGACAACGTCGAGGGCGGTAAGATCGCGTGTGAGGCGCTGATTAAGGCGATAGGCGGCAAGGGCGAGCTCTACATCCAGAACGTCAAGCCCGGCATCTCTACCACCGACCAGCGCGAGCAGGGCTGCCGCGAGGCGATCGATGCCACGAACGGCGCGGTGACCCTCGCGGGTGTCGACTACAACGAGGACAGCGCCGCGCGCGCCGCCGAGCAGACAACCGCGGTGCTGCAGCGGTCGCCGAACATCGCGGGGATCTTCGGCACGAACCTGTTCAGCGCCGAGGGCGCAGCGCAGGCCGTGCGGAACGCGGGGCTGCAGGGCGCCATCAAGATTGCGAACTTCGACGCGCCCGAGCAGGCCATCAAGGACCTTCGAGAGGGCCTGGTCGACCTGGTGATCGCCCAGCAGCCGACCGAGATGGGCTCGACCGCGATTGAGTACGCAGTCCAGGCGATCAATGGCGACACCAGCGGGATCGAGAAGCGCGTGCCAACTGGCTATGTTGTGATCGACTCGGCGAATGTCGACACTGAAGAAGCCCAGAACGCTATCTACTCGGCGAACTAGGCCGCTATGCAAGCGACAAACACTGCGACTCGCCCGACGCGCCGCGCTACTGATCTAGTCAGCCAGTTCTGGGCCTGGATCTTCCTCTTTGTACTGTTCGTGTTCTTCTCGGTGACTGGCCGGGGCTTTTTCAGCCTGTTTAACCTGCAGAGCATCGCCGCAAATATGGCGATTGTGCTGATCATGGCCCTCGGGCAAACATTTGTCATTATCTCCGGCGGCATCGACCTGTCGACCGGCTTTGTGATGGGCTTGGCGTCAGTTGTGGCGGCGCTGGTGATGTCGCAGCTCGGCCAGGATCTGCCGCTGCTGCTCGTCGCCCTTGCCGGGCTTGGCGCCGGCGTCGCCGTGGGGCTGATCCCCGGCCTGATCAACGGGCTGCTGATCTCGCGGCTGCACGTCCCCCCGTTCATCGGCACCCTCGGCATGTACGGCATCGCGCGCGGCGCCGCCTTTATCCTCTCGGGCGGCCAGCCGGTAAGCGTGCAGGTCGATAACGTGGGCCAGCTTGGCAACGGCTATGTCGCCTATTACCATCCGGCCGGCGGGCTCTCATTCTTCTCGCTTCCCGCCGGGCTTGAGGGCGGGCAGCTGCGCGAGGTGACCCGCATTCTGCCCTATCCGCTGATTGTCATCATTGTGCTGGTGCTGATCTGCGCGTGGCTGCTCTCGCAGACGCGCTTCGGACAGCACACCTATGCGGTTGGCGGCAACATCGAGGCGGCGACCCGCGCGGGCATCGCGGTGCAGCGCCACACCATCAGGCTGTACACCCTCTCGGCCGCGCTGGCGTCGGTGGCGGGGGTGCTTTACACCGTGCGCTTCACCAACGGCGCCGCAAACGCGGGCGAGCCGCTGCTGCTCGACTCGATCGCCGCGGTCGTGATCGGCGGCGCGTCGCTGTTCGGCGGCGCCGGCACGATTGCTGGGACGCTGATCGGCGCGCTGATCATTGCCGTGATCCAGAACGGGCTGGTCATCCTGGGGATCAACCCCTTCTGGCAGTTCGTCGCCGTGGGCGTTGTGATCATTCTGGCGGTACTGGTCGACCAGGCGCGCGACCGCATCGGGTGGTGAGCAGGCGATGGCAGCGACGCAGCCGATCCTTTACGTGAGCGATGTGGTCAAGCGCTTCGGCGGGCTCACCGCCGTCGCTCAGGTGAGCCTCTCCGTCCACGCCGGCGAGGTTGTTGGCCTGCTAGGCGACAACGGGGCCGGCAAGTCGACGCTGATCAAGGTCATCTCTGGCGTGTACCGACCTGACAGCGGGACGATCGTGCTCGACGGGCAGGAGCGGCAGTTCGCCTCGCCCATGGATGCCCGCCGCCAGGGGATCGAGACGATCTACCAGGATCTCGCCCTGTGCGAGAATATGGACGCAAGCGCGAATATCTTCCTCGGGCGCGAGCCGGTGCGGCGGGCGCTCGGGGTGCTCGAGCGGGTCGATCGCCCGCATATGCAGCGCGAGGCGAAGGGTGTGCTCGACCAGCTCGATATCCACATCCCCGACCTCAAGCAGCCGATCAGCCGCCTCTCGGGCGGGCAGCGCCAGGCGGTGGCGATCGCGCGTGCGGTCTACTGGAATGCGCGGCTGATGATCATGGATGAGCCGACGGCGGCCCTGGGCGTGCCTGAGCAGCGCAAGGTGCTCGACCTCGTGCGGACGCTGCGCGATCGGGGTGTGCCGGTTATTCTGATCAGCCATAATTTGCAGGATGTCTTCGCCGTGGCTGACCGCGTCGTCGTAATGCGGCGTGGGCGCAAGGTGGGCGAGCGCACGATCAGCGCGACCTCTAGCGATGAGCTGGTCGGTCTCATGGTTGGCGCGGCCGGAAGCGTGGAGTAAATGAGCCCCGGGTCGTCGCATCACGCCTGCCCTACCTTTAAGGAGCGTCAGATGGACACTGTGGCGACCGCAACGCCGCAGCGCATTATTCGCGCCGCCGCACCCATCCGCATCTGCGATACGGGCGGCTGGAGCGACACCTGGTTCGCCGGGCACGGCACCGTGTTCAACATTGCCGTGACGCCGGGCGCCGAGGTCGCGATCGTGGTATACCCGCGCGCCGCGCGCCGCGCGCAGGTCGTGCTGCACGCCGAGAACTACGGCGAGCGGCTCGCCCTTGTCCCCGGACAGGCGGTGCCGCCGAGCCACCGGCTTCTTGCCGCCGCCGTGTCCGAGCTCCCGCCGCCCGAGGACATCGCCGTCGAGGTGAGCATCTACTCCGAGGTGCCGGCGGGCTGCTCCACCGGCACCTCGGCCGCCGTGTGCGTCGCTCTGCTCGCGGCCCTGGACCGGCTCACGCCGGGACAGATGACCGCCCACGAGCTGGCCTATGCGGCCCACCGGGTCGAGACGCACCGCCTCGGACTCCAGAGCGGTATCCAGGACCAGCTCTGCGCGGCGTACGGCGGTGTCAACTTCATCGAGATGTTCGCCTACCCCCACGCCTCTGTCTCACAGTTGCGCCTGCCCGAGGCGACCCTCTGGGAGCTGGAACACCGCTTGATGCTGGTCTACCTGGGCCGCACCCACAGCTCATCGGCAGTTCACGAGATGGTGATCACCGGGCTAGAGGCCGAGGGCGCCGGCTCACCTCGCCTCGAGCGCCTGCGCCGCACGGCACACAGCTCGCGGGATGCGCTCTATGCCGGTGATCTCGCCGCCCTCGGCGCGTCTATGAGCGAGTGCACCGCCGGACAAGCTGATCTGCACCCGGGGCTGGTCAGCCAGGACGCCTGGCGAGCGATTGAGGTAGCGCGGCGCCACGGGGCCTTGGGCTGGAAGGTGAATGGGGCGGGCGGCGAGGGCGGGTCGCTCACCATCCTCTGCGGCGAGGCCCCCGGCTCTATGCGGCTGCTGGCCGCGGCACTCGCGGCGGCCGACCCGCGTCTGCGGACCATCCCGATCAGGCTGTGCCCGTGGGGCGGGCGCGCGTGGGAGACAACGGGCAAAGCGGGCATGCGATGAGCGGTGCCAGGGCGCGCACCGGTGATGCCGCCAGGAAAAACTCATTGTGAATTCACAGCCTCGGGGGGCGAGAATGCCGCTATGATACATATATCCTTAACCTCGGCGAGCCTGCTGGATGAGTGGTGCAACCCATGCGTGAGCCCCCCCCCTCGCGACCCGACCTGTGGCGGCAACGGCTGGCGTCGCTTCGCGCCCGCGCCGCGAAGGCCGCCCCGTTCGGCGCTGGGGTCCTGGCCGCGCTCCTGGCCCTCGCGCTCTACAACGCCGCCTTCCCCGCGCCCGCGCCCCTGACGGCCGGCGAGGTAAGCCTCACCGTCGCCGAGGCCATGGCCTCGGCCACCGCCCCGCCGGCCCGCTCGGCCAGCGTGTACCAGCTGATCCGGCCCTCGCTCGTCCTGATCGAGACCGAGCGCCGGGCGGCCGGCGACGGGGCGAGGTACGGCCTGGGCAGCGGCGTCGTCGTGAACGCCGACGGCGCGATCCTCACCAGCCGCCACGTCATCGCCGGCGCCGATACGGTCATGCTCACCTTCGCCGACGGCGCCGAGTCCGGCGCGGTCGTCATCGCCGAGCAGCCCGAGAACGACATCGCCGTCCTGATGCCGACCGCGCCGCCCCCGCTGGTCTTCCCCGCCACCCTGGGCAACCCCGGCGCCGTGCGGGTCGGCGATGAGGCCTACGTCGTCGGCAACCCCCTCGGCCTCTACGGCTCGATGAGCACGGGCGTGATCTCCGGCCTCGACCGCGCCTTCCGGCCCCCCGACAGCGAGCTGACCCTGAGCGGCCTGATCCAGGTGGACGCCGCCGTCAACCCGGGCAACTCGGGCGGCCCGCTGCTCAACCGCGACGGCCAGGTGATCGGCATCGTCGCGGGGCTCGTGAACCCGACCGACCAGGAGGTCTTCATCGGCCTTGGCTTCGCGGTGCCGATCGACGTCGCCGGCGGCGCGGCCGGCCTGCCCCCTTATTAAGTGGGGAGGCTCGGAGGGGCCGCAGGCCCCTTCGAAAAGAAACATATCGCAACCGTACCAACGAAGTTGATATTACTTGCTATCAGCCAGGCGGCTCGTCCCTGCCAGCACATCCTCGCGGATGATCTGCTGCGCCTTCTCCGGCTCCTCGAAGATCGGGCTGTGCGCCGGCTGCTCAAAGGTGTAGAAACCCTTAACCGGCGCCCTGAGCTGCGCGAAATACTCCTTCGCCACTGAGTAGGCACAGGTGTAGTCGTAGACGCCCTCGAAGAAGTAGACCGGGATCTTCAGCTCGGGCACCTCTTTGGCCAGATCCGTGACCATCACCGTCTTCCACAGGATATTCACGCCAGATTGGGCTTTGCCCCGCCACAGCCTGATCTTCTCGTCCAGGGTGTACTGGGGGCTTTGCAGCGAGCGCACGAAGACCCCATCGATCACCGATTTCATCTCATGGATCGTCCCCACGCCAAGGGCGTGCATGGCCTCGTCGCGCACGGCCAGGTAGGCCGCCGGCGTGCCTTCCTCCACCGTGACGGGCGCGGCCTCCAGCTTGCGCACCATGGCGCCATTGCCGTTCGCCCGGTACTGAGCGAGCATATAGTCGTAGGCCAGCTGCTCCGATTTGCGCTGGTTCGCCATCTGGGCCATACCAATATAGGCGTGGTAGAACTCCGGATGCTGCGCGGCCACCTGGATGCCGAAGAAGGTCCCCCCCGAGTGGGCCATGAGGTAGATCTTCTCCTTCCCGAAGCGCTGGCGCAGGTAGTTCGTCACCGCCAGGGTGTCGGCGATGTACTGCTCCGCCGTCAGGCTCTCCGCCGGGATGTCGGGGCGATAGGACATGCCGATCCCGCGCTGCTCCCACCAGACGATGGTGAAATACTCCTCAAGGCCGGTCGGGTAGTCTTTGGTGAGGAAGTAGTCAGGCATGCCCCCGTGCAGGTAGAGCAGGACCGGGTTGCTGGTGTTCTTGCTGATGATGAACATCCCCTGCTCCACGCCATTGATGGGGACATAGATCTTCTCGGCCAGGCTGCCCGGCAGTGGTTTTCCGTCCTTGTCGAGGAAGGGCGCCGGCTTGCCGGGGTAGCTCCAGAAGAGCAGGAGGCCGACCAGACCAAGCACGCCCGTCATGATGACGGACAGCACGATCACCAGCATCCGTCGAGCCGTTCGTGCAAGTGATGAGCACCGTGTCGTCGTCCGCCGAGAGTCACGCATCGCACACCTCTCTCTGCATGATCGCGCCGTAGCCGCGAGCGGGATGATTCGGAGCGCGTGATGTCGCTCGTGGTCGAGCATAGCAGGGCGCCGGCCCGCTGCCAGTGCCCGGTCGTACACCCCGCTCGGCGCCCGTGGGCGATGCGCCAGGTGTCCGATCGGACACTGCGCACCGGCACGACGCCCTGCTACGATCGAGCGATACACGACCTCGGGCTGGTGGTTGGTGTGCTCCACCGGCCCCTTGCCGCTGGAAGGCTGCGATGCGCTACTGCTTTCACATCCGTGGCCACCTTGACCTGGAGTGGTCGGAGTGGCTCGACGGGCTGACGATTGTGCACGACGCTGACGGTACGAGCCGGCTGTACAACGAGGTGCCGGACCAGGCCGCGCTCTATGGGCTGATCACGCGCCTGCGCGACCTGAGCCTGGAGCTGATCGCGGCGACCCCGGCCCCCCTCCAGATACCAGAGGAGCCCACAGCCGAGTAATGCTGGTACCTTTGTAGTACAATATGGTTCCACATACGCCCTACGCGAGAGGCGAGCCAGGTGCCGACGCCATCCTCCGCGCCGTTGCTGCTCACCAAGATCACTCCGCCGCCCCCGCGGCGCGAGCTCCTGCCGCGCACCCGGCTGCTCGCCCTGCTCACCCTGGGGCTGGAGCACCCGGTCACGCTGATCTCCACCGGCGCCGGCTTCGGCAAGTCGACCCTCGTGAGCCAGTGGCTCACAGAAAGGATGAAGGATGAAGGCGGAAGGATGAAGCCGGGCAGCGATCCGAGCACAAGCGCTTCATCCTTTATCCCTCATCCTTCATCCTTTGCCTGGCTCGCCCTCGATGCGGGCGACAACGATCCGGTGCGCTTCTGGCGCTACGTGCTCGGCGCGATCGAGCGGGCGCTCCCGGGGCTGGACGCGGAGTTCGGCGCCCTGTTTCATGGCCCCGGGCCCGGCGCGACCGAGGTGATCGTCGCCTCCCTGCTCAACCACCTGCAGCTCGCCGCGCAGCCGCTGGTGCTCATCCTCGACGACTACCACGTCATCGAGCAGAGCGAGATCCATCGCGGCCTGACCTATGCCATCGATCACCTGCCGGCCTCTGCTCGCGTGGTGCTGGTCAGCCGGGCCGATCCGCCCCTGCCGCTCAGCCGCTGGCGGGCGCGCGGCCAGCTCGCTGAGCTGCGAGCCGCACAGCTCCGCTTCAGGCCCGAGGAGACCCAGGCCTTCCTCGCCGACCTGATGGGGCTGGCCCTCGCGCCGGAGCAGATCGACGTCCTCGAGGCGCGCACCGAGGGCTGGGCCGTCGGGCTCCAGCTCGCCGCGCTCTCGCTGCACGGGCAGGCCGATCCGGGGGCCTTCATCGCCCAGTTCGCCGCCAGCCACCGCACCGCCCTCGACTACCTGATCGACGAGGTGGTCGCCCAGCAGCCGGCCGAGGTGCAGCACTTCCTCCTACACACAGCGATCCTCGACCGCATGTGCGCCGAGCTATGCGACGCGGTCGTGAAGGAGGAAGGTGGAACGGTGAAGGATGAAGATCGCGCAACCGGTAGCGATCCGGCTCAGCCCTTCATCCTTCATCCTTCATCCTTCATCCTTGCGCAGCTTGAGCGCGCCAACCTCTTCCTCATCCCGCTCGACGCCGAGGGCGCCTGGTATCGCTACCATCACCTGTTTCGCAGCGCCCTGCGCCAGCGCCTCCAGCGCCAGACCCCGGCGCAAATCCCCGCGCTTCACCGCCGGGCCGCCGGCTGGCTGGTCGGCGCCGGCCTCAGCGCCGAGGCGATCGAGCACGCCTGCGCGGCCGGCGACACTGCCCACATGGCCGAGCTGGTTGAGACGGCCACCATCCCGACCTGGCTGCGCGGGGAGATCACGACCCTTCAGCGCTGGCTGGACGATCTGCCGGGTGCGCTCTATGCGACTCGGCCGTCCCTGCTCCTCTGGCGGGCCTGGAGCGCGCTGATGGTGACGAATTGGCCGCTTCTGGAGCAGACAGTCGCGCAGGTGGAGCAGGTGCTCGCGGGTTCGCTGTCAGGCGATAGCCCGCACTGGGGCGAATTGCTGGCGCTCAAGGGCTGGCTCGCTCGGCTCGCCGGGGAGCCAGACCGGGGCTACGCTCTGAGTACGCAGGCCCTCACGCTGCTCCGCCCCGACGACGCGTTCCGGCGCAGCCTGGTGGGGAGCAGCGCCGCCCAGGCGGCCTGGGCGCTGGGCGATAGCGCGGCCGCCCGCGCCTGCGCCGAGGAGGCGATCACCCAGGGCGAGCGGGCGGACAACGGCTCGCTGACTGCCTATGCGCACGCCCTCGCCGCCTGGGTGCTGATCGACGAGGGACAGCTTGGCCAGGCAGGCACGTACGCCAGCACCGCGCTGGCGCTCACGAGCGCGCGCGGGCTGGCCCAGCTGCCGATGAACGCCTTCTGTCACGTGGTCCTGGCCGAGGTAGCCCTGCTGCGCGACCACCTCGCGGAGGCCCAGCGCCACGCCGAGGCCGCCCTGGCACTCTTGAGCACAGGCGCGTTCAAGGACGCCCTGATGCAGACCCTGCACATGCGCATCGGCACGGCGAGAGCGCGGGGCGATCGCGCGACCGCTGAGGCTGAGCTCGCACGGATGGAGCACGAGCTGGCCACGACCGGCCTGCCCGGGCTGGCGCTGATTGGGCACGCCCAGCGGGCCTGGCTGGCGCTCCTGGAGGGGCGCCTGAGCGAGGCCGACGCGCTGCTGGCAGCAGCGCCGCAGCGGGGCACCGTAGGGGTGGGCATCGAGGGTGGCGCACGGACGGCCCGCGCCCTGCTGCGGGTGCTCCAGGGGCGCGCTGCCGAGGCCCTGGAGCTACTGGAGCCGGGGATGCGGGTCGCCCATCTGCACGGGGTCGCGGCGGCGCTGCTGGTGGCGCCCCTGCGTGCCCTCGCGCTCGCGGCCCAGGGGCAGTCGGACTGTGCCGACCAGGTGCTCGCCGAGGCGCTCACGCGGGCCGCGCCCGAGGGGCTGGTGCGCCCGTTTCTCGACCTCGGTCCGTACCTCGCCCCCAGCCTACGCCGGCTCCACCAGACCCTGCCCGACACCCACCCGGCGCGCCCGCTCGCCGGCATGGTGCTCGCCCGCCTGGGCGCTGCCCCCGCCACCGAAACCACTCCGGCGGAGCCTCAGCGTCAGCCCTCAGCCCTCAGCCCTTAGTCGAGCCGCTCAGCGCCCGGGAGCTGGAGGTGCTGGCGCTGCTCGCCGCCGGGGCCACGAACCAGCAGATTGGCGACCAGCTGCTGATCAGCGAGCGCACGGCCAAGAAGCACGTGATCAACATTCTTGGCAAGCTCAACGCCGCCAACCGCACCCAGGCGGTCGCGCTCGCCCGCGCCGTTGGGCTCATCCCCTGAGGCGCCGCGCACGTACGCGCACGGCGCATCCGCTACAGTATGCCCTGAGCTCACGCGTGACATTGGTTTGGCCGTCCGCCTGGGTGCGGCGTTATCCTGGATGGCCCACGCGCGCAGTGAATTCCCATACCGCGAGGATGACGAGCGCAATGATCGCAATGCCTCCCATGATCAGCGTATTGACCCCAAGGAGCATGCTGACCAGCAAGAAGAGCGCGATCACCAGGCTCAAGCTACCACGGCCATTGACAGTCATAAACCACCCCCGGTTGTATTGCTGCACCACGCATCGTTCCAGCGCCGCACGCCGGGCTTGCGAGGAGTTAGCTCAGGCGCGGTAGCAGGCGCCCGGTACGGCCACAATAAGTGCGGTACGCGTCGCCGAAGTGCTCCAGCAGCATCTGCTCCTCGCGGGGGATGCGCCGCGGCAGCATCAGCGCCAGCCACACGAGGCCGGCGGGGCCAGCGAGCCAATTGTCGAGCAGTAGCGCCTGGCCGAGCCCGATCAGCACGAGCGCGGCGTAGATCGGGTGGCGGATGTGCGCGTAGATCCCCGCGGTGATCAGGCGCTGCTGCTCGACCACGCGTAGCTCGTGCGCGAAGCCGCGCCCCAGATCGGCGTGCGCCCGGTAGAGCACCCACAGCCCCGCCGCGAAGAGGGCGACACCAAGCCAGCGGATCACCACCGGCAGCGCGTAGTCGGCACTGGCCAGCCAATCAGTCACCAGGGCCGTCCACGGCAGGACCGTGAAGGCCACGATCCCCAGCCGCAGCAGCTGGTCCAGCCAGTCCGTGCGCGTGGCGACGCTACGGTTGCGGCTCGCCCGCAGGGTGCTCGGCAGCCTGATGGCATTCGTGATCGCCCAGCCGAGCGCGAACAGCAGGTCGAAGATCCATGGCGGCATGACGGCTCCTCCTTATCCCAGCAGCTGCCGGCGCCGGCCGACGACGGCCAGCGCCAGCAGGACGACGATCACTCCGGCCACGCCCAGGGGGGCGGTATGCACCGGCGCCTCGGCGTGGACGCCCAGGTAGTCGAGGGCGGCCAGCGGGCTGCCCGTGTTGAAGGGGCCCAGGTACCACAGGACGAGGTAGACCACCTCGAACAGCTTGCTGCCTCGGCTCCAGACGCCCAGCGCGAGCGCCAGCGTCGGGATGAACAGCACCGCCAGCGCCCAGGGCAGCAGCGCCAGCGGCTCGCCCCAGATGACTCGGCCCAGCACAATCCCGCTGAGCGCCACGGTCGCCAGCAGGGCGCCCGCCAGCCACGACGCGCCGAGCGCTCGCACCAGCGGGAGGGGCGTGTGCCCGACCAGGGCCTCCGTCCGGCAGCGCGCATCGCGGCACCCCAGCTGGGACCAGAGCAGGAGCGGCCACAGCGCCGCCAGCATCAGCCAGAGGCTGCGCGTATCCGCCGAGGGCGCGGCCACGCCGCCGAGCCACAGCCCGCCCATCCCCAGCAGCCAGTACCACGGCGCGCCCTTCACCAGCAGCAGCGCCTCCAGCCAGACCAGGCGCGCCAGGTTGCGCTGGAAGCGGCGGCTCGGGGCGAGCGGGGTCAGCATGACCTGGGTCGCGGGCTCGCCCGTCGTCTCCGTGGGCTCAGGCGAGACGCCCACCGCGGTCACCGGTGGATGGGGCTGCCTCCCCCCGGCACGCTGGCGGGTGGGGTCGAAGCGCTGGAAGAGGCGCGCGCTGAGCAGCACCAGCCCCACGGCCAGGGCCAGCCAGAGCCCGCGCTGGAGCAGCACCGCCCCCGTCCAGTCCAGCCCCGGCCAGACAAAGGTCGCCAGGGGCTTGTCCGAGGCCATGCTCAGGGTGAACCCGCCGGCGTAGTCGGGGTAGACCGATCGTGCCGCCGCCTTCATACTGGAGCCGAGCAGGGTGATGCCGGCCGCGTCCAGCCAGGGCGACTGGGTCTGCACGCCCACCCCGAACAGCGCGCAGTAGAGCACGGCGTAGACCACGTTGCCGAAGCCGCCCCGCAGCCAGCTGACCGTCTCGAAGAGCACGGCGAGGGCCGCCACCAGGGCCATCATCGGCAGGGCGATAAGCAGGAAGGGGGCCAGCAGCGGCCAGAGCTGGACATGGCGGTCCTCGCCCAGCAGCAGCTGGATGAGCAGCGCGGCGCCGGCCAGGATGGCCACGATCAGCGCCAGCACGGCCAGGTTGCTCAGCCACTTGCCCAGCACGTACTGCGCGCGGCTCAGCGGAGTGGTGGCGAGGATCTGGCCCACGCCGGTCTGCTCGTCGCGCGCGATGGCGCCCTTCACCAGGTAGAAGCCGAACAGGCCCAGGAGGAAGGTGATCACCAGGGCCATCAGGCCGCCGACCCAGGCCGAGCTATAGAGCCCGCGGTAGGCCCCCAGGCGGATCAGGATGTGCCCGGCGCCGACCGCGTAGCCCAACGCGCCCACCAGGCCCAGGGTCGCCAGAAAGCTGGAGCGCCGGGTGCGCTCGCGGACATCGGCGGCGAGCAGCGCGCCAAGGACCGCCCAGGTGCTCATGGCGTCACCTCGGCGGAGGGCTGCGCGACGGCGAACAGGTAGGCGTCCTCGAGCGTGGGCAGCAGCCGCTGGGCCTGGGGCGCGGGCGGCCGCGCCTGCACTACCCGCACCCGCGTGCCGTCGGCGCGGCGGGTCATGCCGCTGACCAGGTGCTGCTGGCGGACCCGCCCCAACTCGTCGGCGGGGACGACCCAGTCCCAGACCTTGCCCTCGACCTGCTGGAGCAGGGCCTCGGGGGTGGTCTGCGCTACCAGCCGGCCCCCGTCCAGGATGGCGATGGCGCTGGCGACCGACTCGATGTCGGAGACGATGTGGGTGGAGAGGATGACGATGCGCTCGCCGGCCAGGTCGGCGAGCAGGGTGCGGAAGCGCACGCGCTCCTCGGGGTCGAGGCCGACCGTTGGCTCATCGACGATCAGCAGCTGGGGGTCGTTGAGCAGGGCCTGGGCGATGCCGATGCGCTGGCGCATGCCGCCCGAGTAGCCGCCCAGCGGGCGCTTGCGGGCGTCCACCAGGTTCACGACCTGGAGCAGCTCGTCGATGCGCCGACTGGCGGTGCGGTGGTCGAGGCCCTTGAGGGCGGCCAGATAGTGCAGGAACTCGAGGGCGTTGAGGTGCGGGTAGACACCGAAGTCCTGGGGCAGGTAGCCGAGCACGGCGCGCAGCGGGTTGGGGTTGCGGGCGATGTCCTCGCCGTTCCAGCGCACGCTGCCGGTGGTGGGGCAGGTGATGGTGGCGAGGATGCGCATCAGCGAGGACTTGCCGGCGCCGTTCGGCCCGAGCAGCCCCCAGACACCGGGGCGCAGGGTCAGGGTGACCTCACGCAGCCCCCAGCGCTCACCGCCGTACTGTTTGCCAACGTGATCAATCGTGAGTTCCATCGCTCCTCCTCGTGATGGTGTGTCGCTGCTCCAGAGGATAGCGGAGCCGTCGCTGTCTGCCAGTGACCAGACGGACACTGGCGGACGTGGCGCGCGGGCACGGGCAGGTGTCCGAAAGGTGCAGCGGGCGCGCGACGATCCGGCGAGTGACAGGCTTCTTCCGGACACCGTCGTGGTCCCGACGACGGCCTATCATCGCCTATGACAGGCTGAGCGCCGCGAGGGTTGCTCCACCATAAGACGGAGGAGGTCCGATGCACTATCGCTGACCCACAGTGGTCGGACTGGCTCGACGGGCTGACGATCACCCATGAGCCGGACGGCACAAGCCGCCTCCACGGCGTGGTGCGCGACCAGGCCGCGCTCTACGGGCTCATCACCCGGCTCCGCGACCTCGGGCTGGATCTGATCGCAGTGACCCCTGAGCCGCTCCTGGAAGCGCGCGCATCAGATCTCAAGGATGAGCGGGAACGCTCTGGCCTTGCCTGAGGCGCCCAGGCGGCACGCGCACACCGGCTTATGCGAGCAAGCCAGCCTCGCGCGCGAGCGTCACCGCCTGGGTGCGGTTGGCGGCATTGAGCTTGCCCAGGATATTGATGACGTGCTTCTTCGCGGTGCGCTCGCTGATGATTAGCTGCTCGGCAATCTGGGCGTTGGTAGCCCCCGCCGCTAAGAGCACCAGCACCTCCCGCTCGCGTACGCTGAGCGGCTCTGGGAGCAGCTGTTGGTTGCGATCCGCAGCGAGCGGCAGGCTGGTATGCGCTGGCAGGTATGCCTCAAGGCGGTCGAGAATCTGGCAGACGAGCGGCTGCGCGGGGTGCGTGGTGGGCAGGGTCTGGCGGAGACGGCGCAGGAGTGGGCTTAGGGAGGCACCGAGATCAAGGAAGGGGCGTACCAGACCCTCCGGCGCGGCACACCCGAGGGCGGTCGCGAGGATCTGCGCGGCAGCGTCATGCTGCCCCACGGCCTCAAGCGCGAGCGCCCGGAGTGGCGCTACGAACAGCGCCGCCGCCACGCCGTGGAGGTTGGCGATAGACGTCGCCGGTTCCAGGAGGGGCAAGGCCTCGGCGAGGACGGCGTGGCAGTAGGCATTGGTCGGCTGCCGGGAGCGCCCATGGGCGGCGGCGACTTCCAGCCCTCTCGTGGCGTAGGCGGCGGCCTGGCTGAGCTGCCCCTCGTCAATCGAGATCCAGGCGCTGATCGCCCGGGCCAGGGCCGCGATGGAGCTGTTGGCGGCGCGCTCGCCGTGGGCAATGGCCGCCGCGGCATGCTCGCGGGCCACGCTGCCCTGCCCCTGCGTCCAGGCGGCTAGCGCCGCGTTGGTGCAGACCAGACAGCGTAGGAACCAATCGTCGGGCCTGAGCAGGGCCAGGGCGCGCACACCGAGGTCGTAGCTCTCCGCCGTCTTCCCAACCGCGCGCAGCATCCACCCCTGGAGGGCCAGTAGCTCGCCCCAGTGTGGGCTCTCGGGTGGCTCGCCAGCCCGTAGGGCCGCCTCCGCCTTGGCGACGAAGCGCCCCAGGGCGGGCCAATCTGTCCCCATCAGCGCGACCCAGGCCCGCCAGAGCAGCAGCCAGGGGCGGGCTTCGAGCACCTCAGTCGTGAGCGCGTCCAGCCAGCGCTGCAACGTGACGGTCTCACCGCGCATCCAGAGCGTCTCTACAAGGCCCTCGACCAGGTCCGCGGCCCGGCGCTGATCACCTGCGGCGAGGGCGTGCTCATGGCCTCAGCGCTGAGCCCGGCTGACGCGAGCCAGTCGGCGGCGCGATGGTGTAGGGCAAGGCACAGATCAGGGTGCTGCTGCTGGAGGCGCTGACGGAGGGCGGCGCGAAACAGGTGGTGGTAGCGGTACCAGACCCCTTCCGCGTCGAGCGGGATCAGAAAGAGGTTTGCGCGCTCCAGTTGCGCAAGGGTGAAGGATGAAGGATGCGGGATGGGCGGCTCAGCGCCTTCGCTACCAACGGCGCGGGCTTCATCCCGCATCCCTCTGTCTGCATCCCTCACCAGGGCGTCACACAGCTCGCCGCACATCCGGTCGAGGATGGCGCTCTGGAGCAGGAAGTGCTGCACCTCCAGCGGCTGCTGGGCGACGACCTCGTCGATCAGGTAGTCGAGCGCGGTGCGATGGCTCGCCACGAACTGAGCGATAAAGGCCGCGGGGTCGGGCTGCCCGCGTAAGGAGAGCGCGGCCAGCTGCAGGCCGGCGGCTCATCCCTCGGTGCGCAGCTCCAGGGCCGCGAGCTGCTCGGGCGCCAGATCCAACCCCATCAGGCGCGTGAGGAATGCCTGGGCCTCATCCGGTAGAAAGCGCAGCGCGTCGGCGCGCACCTCCACCAGTTGACCGCGGGCCCGCCAGCGGCTCAGCGGCAGTGATGGGTCGGAGCGGCTGATGATGACCAGGTGGATCTGGGCAGGCAGGTGGTCGATGGCATAGGCGAGGCTGGAGTGAATCTCAGGCTGCTCGATTACATGATAGTCGTCGAGCACGAGCACCAGCGAGCGCTCGCAGCCCTGGAGATGATTGAGCAGCAGGGCGCTCACCACCTCAATCGCTCCGGGCTCGAGGCCGGACAAGAGGGCGCCGGCCTCCTCGCCTACGCCGGGAGCGATCTGTTCGATCGCAGCGCTCAGGTAGCGCCAGAAGCGCACCGGGTCGTTGTCGCCGGCATCGAGGGCGAGCCAGGCAAAGGATGAGGGATGAGGGATGAGGGATGAAGGGCTTACATTAGTAGCGCTGCCCGCCTTCATCCTTCCGCCTTCCGCCTTCATCCTTTCGGAGAGCCAGTGGCGCACGAGGGTGGACTTGCCGAAGCCGGCTCCCGCGGCGACCAGGGTCACGGGCTGCTCGAGCCCGGCGTCGAGCAACGCGAGCAGCCGATCGCGCGACAGCGGCGACCGACGCAGCGGCGGCGGCGTAAGCTTGGCGAGCAGAAGTGGAGCTGGGGGGAGCATCGACACCTGGCGCACCTCTCATGAGTGTGGGTGACGATGGTGATAACTATACGATACTTCTCGGCGTTCTGCCGTGTCACGCAGAACGCAGCGCAGCAACGGGGTTCGGGCAGTGTCCACTCGGACACCCGCGGGCCAGTAACGACCGTAGCGGGGAGTGTCCCTCTGGACACTCCGTAGCGTGTGTGATCACCGCATCGGGTAGCGCGCCGTAGGTCACGAGGAGGATGGTAGCGCACCGGCGTCCAGCAAGCAGTACCCAAAACTCCGCCCCTCGTTTGATGTGACGAGGCCACCCGATCTGGTATACCTTGAACGTACACGATGTACGGGTGCAAAAACACAGCCCGGTTGGTAGTCCGGGCGTACGGGCCTGGCCCGTATCAGTATCCTTCCCCTCCAGGATGTCCGGCACCCGTCCGCAGCGGTTTGGAGGGACAATGAACACCCTGACCGTCTATTTCGACGACCCCTGGTGGGTCGGCCTGATCGCCTGCGAGGAGGCTGGGACGCTGCGGGTCTACCGCCACGTCTTCGGGAGCGAGCCGAGCGGCGAGGAGGTACTGGCCTTCGTCCTGCGGGATTTTCTCCAGCTGACGAGCCGTTCAGTGGCGGGTATCGTTGGCAGCACAGCGGAGCCGCTGCGCCGCAACCCGAAACGCGCGGCACGCGAGGCGGCCCGGCAGACCGCAGCGCGCGGCATCACGACCAAAGCTCAGGAGGCGCTACGGGTCGCCCATGAGGCTGAGGCTCAGACGCGGCAGGCCACACGCCTTGCAGAGCGTAAGCACGCCGCCGAGCAACGGTGGGCGCAGGCACGCGCGCGAGCACGAGCCCGCCATCATGGTCGCTGAGGTGATGCTGCATCGCAGCCCGAGCAACCCAAGCCCACAAAGGGACAACCTGTACTGCTACAGCGAGATGGTAGGCAAAGCTCGGGAATGCGCGCTTCCGGGCATCAGGATCGGATAGGGCCAGGACAGTTGCATGACGTCCTGGCCCTCACCCGCCCTCAGCTACAACCTGATCGCGACCGCGGCGTTCTCAATCCCCCGCCCGAAACGCCACTGCGTTCTATCGTACCGCCGCGAGGGCCTGGAGGACCAGTGTGAGCGCCTGTGCCTGCCCATCTTTCTGATTGACCGTGCCGGCCAGGTAGACATCTTGCTCGGGGGCGTAGTAGAGGAATGCGCTAACTGACCCATTGTGCCCCCACAGCGACGGCACGCCCAGGACCGGGCCAAGCGGCCCGGGCAACGCGAAGCGCAGCGTCCCGTAGCCGTACGCAAACGGCCCCAAGTTCTGGATGGGGTTCCACTGGTGCATCAGCGCCAGGCTCTCCGGCGTAATGATCCGGCCCTCGTTCAGCGCCTTGAGAAAATGCACCATATCCTCGGCGGTCGAGACCAGCCCGCCATCGGCCCAGTACGAGCCGCCGGCCCGCATACGGGTGATGTCGGTGTCATTGCTGAACACCTCGGCTGGCGCCGCCGCTGGCGCATCCTGCGGCTGCGCGCGGGCCGACAGCCAGGTATGGGTCAGGCCGAGCGGCTGAAAGAATAGCTCGGCGTAGACATCCTGGAGCGGCTTGCCGGTGACCGCCTCGATGATCTTGCCCAGCAGCAGGTAGTTGGTGTCCGAGTAGTAGGCCTGCGTCGCGTTCGGCGCGAAGTGCGGCTGCAGCTCGTCGCGCGCCCGCGCGATCAGCTCCTCGGGGCTCCATGCGCGCCCCTGGTCGGCGATGAACAGGTCGAAGACGCGCTTGCCGTCAGGCCCCTGGTCCTCGTAGTAGTCGGCGATGCCCGAGGTATGGTTCAGCAGCTGGGCGATGGTGATTTCGTGGCTGTAGTCGTGCCCCTGGTAGGTGTGGAGCCCCGCGATGAGCTCGTCGGGGAGGTACTTCGCCATCGGGTCGTCGAGGGCCAGGGCGCCCTGCTCGGCCAGGCGCATGATCGCCACCGCCGTGTAAAGCTTGGTGGTGCTGGCCATATAGAACGGCGTGGCGGCCGTCATCGGCACCTGGCCCTCCTGCTGGGCGATCCCGGCCGCGCCCGACCAGCTGAACGAGCCGTCGCCCTTCAGCACGTAGAGCACATCGTTCCGGATCAGCCGGTCGTTCTTGACCAGCTCGGTCACCCGGTAGCTGAGATCCTCCGCGGGGCTGGCGAAGCTCGGCCAGCTCAGCCGCCAGCCAAGCAGGGCGACCCCCGCGATGGCGAGGATGACGAGGAAGACGTTGCAAACGCGATGCCGCTTGCCGGCCGCTGGCTTTGTAGGCGTCTGCGGCTGATCAGCCGAGAGATCCATGCGCTACTCCTTCTCGCAAGGGTAGGTTTCAGCTTCGCTCGGGCGCGCCACGTCGCTCGACGCTGAGCAGCGTCAGGCCAAGGTCGCGGATCTTGCGCAGCGCGCCGTGGAGGGCGGCCTGCACCAGCGCTCGCGCCGGCTCCAGGGGCAGCAGCGGCCAGCGACACATGGGGAAGCGGTAGTTTTCAAAGGCGAACTTGATCTGCTCCGCGCCCTGGTCGATGGCCCGGAGCGCCGCCCTGCGCGCCTCTTCGGGGGACGTGACATAGAGGAAGCCGTAGCCTTTTGGTATGGTGATGATCAGGCTTGTGGCGACGATCCGCGCCAGCTGCGGCTCGATCCACGAGTTGTCGCGCAGGAGATAGCGCTGCTCCAGCGACTCAGCGGGCGTAATCACCCCCAGCTCACGCACGGTGGTCACGCCGGCCTGGGCCCAGCGCCTGAGCCGCGCGATGTCGTAGGCGTAGTGGACTTGGGCGTTGATCAGGCCAGGCAGGATGCTGGCGCCGCGCACATCGATGACCTGGCAGCCCGTAGGGATCGTCCCCCGGTCGCCTGACCCGACCCTCTGAATGCGGCCGTCCTGGATCAGGACGATGGCATCGGCAACGGGCTTAGCGTCGGTGCCGTCGATGAGCAGTCCGTTGACCAGGGCCAGCGGCGCGGGCTCCGGCGCCGGCGCGGCCGGCGTCACATGGAGCGGGGCTAGCGTTGGGAAGGTCGCCGGCGGGCCGGCGACCCAGTCACGCAGGGCACGCCAGGGCGCTGCCCAGGCCGATGCGCGCCGATCTGAGGGGCACATACGCTCTCCTTCCAAGCTGGTCGCTTGCACCCCGCTCCATCACGTCTCGCGCTCAAGCTGGCGTCGGATCTGGCGCTCCTTTTCATTGCGGCCGGTTGACACCCTGAGCATAGCAGCGCGCGGCGCGCCCGGCGCCTAACCAAGGTTAGGCGCCGGGTTAGGGCTTTCCCGGGCAGGTTAGGGGAGCAGCCCCAGGGTGCGCGCCCGGGCCATGGCCGCGGTGCGCCCGCGGACCGCGAGCTTGGCGTAGAGGTGGTTGAGGTGCCACTTGACCGTGCCGACGGTGAGCACCAGCCGCTCGGCGATAGCCTGGTTCGAGAGCCCGGCATCGATCAGCGTAAGCAGCTCTAGTTCGCGTAGAGTAAGCGGCTCGGGGGAAGGATGAGGGATGAAGGATGAAGATCTGATCCGACCACTACCGATTCGCCAGGCAGGAGGTCGGCCAGTAGCTGCGCGGCGTACGGATTCATCCTTCCGCCTTCATCCTTCATCCTTCGCAGGAGCGAAGCGA
>JAAXUL010001290.1 GCA_013336035.1 Chloroflexales bacterium | reverse complement strand
GCCCGCCGGCCTCGATGGTGGTGCCCACCTGGGCGCGGACCTCGCCGAGCGTGCCGGCGTGGGGCGCGGTGATCTCGTTCTCCATCTTCATCGCCTCGACGATAAAGAGGATCTGTCCGGCCTCGACCTGCTGGCCGGGCTGGGCGCGCACGGCGGCGATGCGGCCCTGGATGGGACTGATCACGCCATCGACCTTAGGGCCGAGGGTGGCGCGCTTTGCGCCGGCGGGTCGCTTGCCGTTGCCGCTCGCGGCCTTCGCGGGGCCCGAGGCGATGGCGATGGCGGGCGCGGCGCCGAAGACCTTGATGCCGAAGCGGCGGCTGTTGACCTCGACGGTGAACAGGCGCGGCTCGGTGGCCTCGGCGGCCTCGGCGGGCTCGGGCGGGGGCGCCATGTAGGCCCTGGTCTGCTCTACCAGCTCAGGGTGCTGGCCGATGAAGTTGACGCTCACCGCGCCCTCGGCGAAGATAGGGTGGGCCATGGCGGCGCGGTGGAAGGGGATGGTGGTGGTCACGCCGCCGATCTCGTAGTCGGCCAGGGCGCGCTGGGCGCGGGTGATCGCCTCGGGGCGACTCTCGGCCCAGACGATCAGCTTGGCGAGCAGCGAGTCGTAGTACTGGGGGATGGCGTAGTCGGGGCGCATACAGCTATCGACGCGCACGCCGAGGCCCGACGGCTCGCGGTAGGTGGTGACAGTGCCGAGGGCGGGGCGGAAGTTGTGGAGCGGGTCCTCGGCGTTGATGCGGCACTCGATCGCGTGGCCGCGGGGCGTCAGCTCCTCCTGGCGCATCCAGAGGGGCTCGCCCTGGGCGATGCGCAGCTGGGCCTTCACCAGGTCGACGCCGTAGACCGCCTCGGTCACGGTGTGCTCGACCTGGATACGGGTGTTCATCTCGAGGAAGTAGTAGTGGCCATCCTGGAAGAGGAACTCGAGGGTGCCGGCGCTGACGTAGCCGACGGACCTGGCGAGGCGCACAGCGGCCAGGCCCATCTCGGCGCGCAGCTCGGGGGTGAGGGCGGGCGAGGGCGACTCTTCGATCAGCTTCTGGTGGCGGCGCTGCACCGAGCAGTCGCGCTCGCCGAGGTGGACGACATTGCCGTGGCTGTCGGCGAGGATCTGGATCTCGATGTGGCGCGGGTCGTCGAGGTACTTCTCGACGTAGAGCGCGCCATTCTTGAAGGCGACCTCGGCCTCGCGGCGGGCGCTGGCAAAGGCGTCGGCGATTTCGTCGGGCGAGCGGACTACGCGCAGGCCGCGCCCGCCGCCACCGCCCACCGCCTTGATCGCGATCGGGTAGCCAAACTCGCCGCCGAGGCGGCGGATCTCTGCCAGATCGTCGATGGCCTCGAGCGTTCCGGGCACCAGGGGCACCTTGGCGGCGGTGGCCTCGCGGCGCGCGGCCGTCTTGCCGCCCATACGCTCCATAGCCTCGGGGGCTGGCCCGACGAAGACCATGCCGGCGGCGGCCACGGCGCGGGCGAAGTCGGCATTCTCGGCGAGGAAGCCGTAGCCGGGGTGGACGGCGCCCGCGCCGGCCTGCTTCGCCACCTCGATGAGCCGTGGGATGCTCAGGTAGCTTTCGGATGAGGGGGCGGGGCCAAGCAGGTAGGCAGCGTCGGCGTAGCTCACATGGGGCGCGTCACGGTCCGCCTCAGAGTATACGGCGACGCAGCGCAGGCCGAGCTCGCGGCAGGCACGCATCACGCGCAGGGCGATCTCGCCGCGGTTTGCGATAAGCACAGTGTCAAACATAGGAGACCGTTGGATATTATGCGGCTTTCCGGCGTGTGGTGCGCCCACGACGCCGGTCCAATTGTAGCATACCCCTGCCCGTTACAAACACAGCAGCGGACCGTATCGTTCTGGTGTCTGGGCGCGTTATATTGGGTGAGCGCTCGGACGGGCGCGCCACAATCTGTTGCTGGGGTCACCGTGAGCTACATCATCTCATCACATCTCGATCAGCGACCACACCAGCGGCGTACGGTGTGGAGGCACGTCCGTCATATCCCGCTCCCCGACGAATCCTTCCGCCCCCTGGCCCGGGTTCTGGTGAGCGATGACGACCCCGCCATCCGCACGCTCTATGGGGCTATCCTCGCTGACCACGGCTTCGAGTATATCGGCGCGCCGGCGGGCGACGGGCGGGCCACCCTCGAGCTGGCCCGGCGGGCGCGCCCCCAGCTGCTGGTCACCGATGTCAATAAGCCCGGCCTCGACGGCCACGCCCTGCGGGCCACCTTGCGGGCCAGCTCTGCCACGGCCCATATCCCCATCCTTATGGTCTCGGCCATCGACCCGGGGAGCGACCCGCGCCGGACACAGCCCGGCCCTCTCGACGACTACCTGATCAAGCCTTTCCTCACCGAGGCCCTGGTCTATAGGGCGGCCGCCCTGCTGCCCCTCGACGATGCCGCCCACGACCGCCTGGTCGAGCGGGCGCGCCAGCTACCCTGCTACG
>JAAXUL010001289.1 GCA_013336035.1 Chloroflexales bacterium | reverse complement strand
CCGGCGCGGCGAGGAGCTCGGCCACGAGGGCCGTGTCGTCGCCGGGCGCGGCTGCCGGCGGCGCGGCCGCGCCGGCCCTGGCGGCGCGGCCCTCGACCCAGCCGGCCAGGGCCAGCAGGGCCCACAGCAGGGTCAGCAGGGCGAAGACGAGCCCCATGCCCCACAGCGTTATCTCGAGGCCAAAGGCGAGGTCGTTCATGACGGGTACAGCCCGTGCTTGCGGGGTGGGCTCTGTGCGACCTTGGTGCGCAGGATCTCGAGGGCGCGGATGAGGCGCGGGCGGGTCTCGCGGGGCTCGATGATCTCGTCGATCTGGCCCAGGTCGGCGGCGTGGTACGGGTTGAAGAAGCGCTCGCGGTACTCGGCGATAAACTGCTGCTCGAGGGCCTGCGGGTCGGCGGCCTGCTTCAGCTCGTCGCGGCGCAGGATGCGCGTGGCGCCCTCGGCGCCCATCACGGCGATCTGGGCCGTGGGCCAGGCGAAGTTGAGATCGCAGCGCATCTGCTTGCTGCTCATGGCCACGTAGGCCCCGCCGATGGCCTTGCGCACCACCACCGAGATCTTCGGCACCGTGGCCCCCGCGTAGGCGTAGATGATCTTGGCCCCGTGGCGGATGACCCCGCCGTACTCCTGCTCGATGCCCGGCAGGTAGCCCGGGGTGTCGACCAGGGTGATCACCGGCAGGTTGTAGCAGTCGCACAGGCGAATGAAGCGGGCGATCTTGTCCGACGAGTCGATATCGAGGGCCCCGGCAAGCACGGCGGGCTGGTTGGCGACGATGCCCACGGCGTAGCCGTCGAGGCGGGCGAAGCCGACGATGGCGTTGGCGGCGTACTCGGGCTGGATGGCCAGGAGGCTGCCGCGGTCGATGATCATATCGATCACGGCGAGCATATCGTAGCCGATCCGCTCGTCCTCGGGGACGATCGTATTCAGCGCGGGCTCCATGCGCTCGGGCGGGTCGAAGGGTGCGAGCTGGGGCGGGTCCTCGGTATTGTTCTGGGGCAGGTAGCTCAGCAGCAGCTTGGCCAGATTGAGGGCGGCGGGCTCGTCGGGGGCGACCAGGTGGGCCACGCCGCTGCGCTGGTGGTGAACCTCGGCGCCGCCAAGCTCCTGCGCGGTCACCGCGCGGCCGGTGACGGCCTTGATCACCTCGGGGCCGGTGAGGAACATATAGCCGGTGTCGCGGGCCATGATCACGAAGTCGGTCAGGGCGGGCGAGTAGACGGCGCCGCCCGCGCAGGGCCCCAGGATGACCGAGATCTGGGGCACCACCCCCGACGAGAGCACGTTGCGCACGAAGACCTCGCCGTAGGCGGCCAGGCTGCGCACGCCCTCCTGGATGCGGGCCCCGCCCGAGTCGTTGAGGCCGATGATCGGGATGCCGCTCTCGAGGGCCAGGTCCATCAGGCGGGTGATCTTCTGGGCCTGCACCTCGGAGAACGAGCCGCCGAGGATGGTGAAGTCCTGGGCGTAGGCGGCCACGCGCCGGCCGTTGATCTTGCCGAAGCCGGTGACGACGCCGTCGCCGGGGTGGCGCTCCTCGGCCAGGCCGAAGTCGTTGACGCCGTGCTTGGCCAGGGCGCCCAGCTCCTGGAAGGAGCCGGGGTCGTAGAGCAGGGCGAGGCGCTCGCGGGCGGTCAGCTTGCCCCGGCCGTGCTGCTGCGCGATCCGCTCCTCGCCGCCGCCACGCAGGGCCTGCTCGCGCATCGCGCGCAGCCGCTCCAGCCGATCCTCCACAGTGGGCTCTCCCGATAAGATGCTTCAGACAATGCCCCACAGGAAGTATAGCAGAGATATCGCGAGACCACGCCCGCGCCCGTCACCGCGCCGGGCCGCCGGCTGCGCTGGCCCGATGCTATAATTGGGCCGTCATGCATCACACCGCCAGCACGCGACCGCGCCTCGCCTATGTGCCCGGCCTTGATGGGCTGCGGGCCCTGGCCGTGGGCGCAGTGCTGCTCTACCACCACGATCCGCGGCTGCTGCCGGGCGGCTTCCTCGGGGTCGAGCTGTTCTTCGTGCTCAGCGGCTACCTGATCACGGCCCTGCTCGGCTGCGAGCACCGGGCCGTGGGGGCGATCGACCTGCCCGGCTTCTGGCTGCGGCGGGCCAGGCGGCTGCTGCCGGCCATGGTGGCGCTGGTGGCGGCCTGCCTGCTGGTGGGCGCCCTGGCGCTGCGCGATCAGCTGGCCCAGCTGCGGGGCGACGCCGCGGCCGCTATGATCTATATCGCCAACTGGCGCCTGCTGTTCGACCAGCGGCCCTACTTCGCGGGCTTCGAGCGCCCCTCGCTGCTGCTGCACCTGTGGTCGCTCGCGATCGAGGAGCAGTTCTACCTGCTGTGGCCGCTTGCCCTGGCCCTCGGGCTGCGCCGCGGCGGGCTGCGGCTGGCGCTGGCGCTGGCCCTGGCGGGCGCCGCCGCCTCGGCGGGCCTGATGGCGGCCCTCTACACGCCCGGCG
>JAAXUL010001288.1 GCA_013336035.1 Chloroflexales bacterium | reverse complement strand
GGATCTCAATCTCGATGAGATCGAGGTGCTTGTAGTCCTGGAGGAAGCTACAGCCCTCCGGCAGGATGCCCTTTTCCACTGCTGCATTGCGCTTATCCACCAGATCGTTGATGATCGCAATCTGGGCCCGCTCTCCCACATACGAGCCGTTGAAGTTGACCTCGGTCTTGAGGTCCTGCATCTCCACATAGCTGCGCGGAAGATCATCCGGGCTCCGGCTCCCAGCTGCGCTGTGCCCTGGCTGCCCGCCGCCAGCGCCCCCGTTGGACTTGCCAAACTTGGAGGTTCCACCTTGGCCCTCCTCCTGGTGAGCAGGTAGCCAGCGGGCGTTGATGGGCCTGGCGACAAAGATGACATCGGCAGACTGCAGCTCCTTCAGCATAATCTGCCGATAGTAGGCGCCATCGACGAGCTGATTATCCTTCCCCGTGCCGGGCGACGTAGTAAAGCCGTACTCGTAGATCCACAGGCCATCCCGCACTGCCTCGCTAGTGATAGGCTTATAGATCGTGCGTTTCGAATTCGGATCAGCGGGGTTATAGCCAAAGCTGCGCGAGGCGCTCACGTAGTCCGGCTGATACTTGGCGCCGTCAGGTGAGAGTCGCGCCCTGGCGGCATCGTTGAGATAGACGTACTCGACCCCGTCCTGGGGGCAGTAGCTGTTGAACGCGATACCGATCTGTTTCTCATTATTGAACGCCGCACTGATATCATCAAAGAGTTGCTTGGGAAACTCAGGGATCAGCAGGCGGCCCGGATAGGCCCGCATGATCTCCTGGAGCCAGAAGGTCCGGAAGGGATTGGCAAGAATGCGCACCGCTGCATACAGGCTATTCTGCCACAGGTCCAGGGTGTACTCGTTGATGAGGGGCTGAAAGAGGTTATAGGCTGGGCGGAAGACGTTCGGTCGGCCAGAGATAGCCACGGCCGCGTAGTCCAGGTTGATGTTCTCAAAGCGATGTACCGCTTCAATATCCTCCATGAACTTGCGCTGTACACGCTGGGGGTCCGCTGGCACATCAGGCGGGTTTCCTCGGGCCTGCAAATATTGCCAGACCCAGTAGATCTGGCCGGAGGTGCAGGAGATCATCGTAGGCGTCAGGTCACACCCTACATGATTCAGCGCGGCGTGCAGGAACCCAGCTCCGTGAGCATTGTTGCCTGCCAATCCGCCGAGGGCGAACGCGATCTCGGGCTTCGTGATACCCATACGAGTCTCCGATTCTTTACATCAGCATCGCTGCCCCTCTAAAGATTGAGCTCGATCAGGGCAGCGTGGCTGTTTCGTACTTATTATAACGTGGCAATCCTACACTTATAAGTGAATGTTCAGTAAAAGGTGCTGTGTTTTTATGGTTCTTAAATAAGGCGTTCATGTTGTACATCCAGATATGAAGCGCGCCTTTGGCCGCGCCTAGCGGGGCAGGCGCCTGCCGCTGAGCTAGGCCAGGGCTTAGTCATACGCGTTAGGCTCACCTATAAAGCCATCGTGCTACAATTCGACCTATGGCACCGCCTTCATCGGGGCTGAGCCCCGCTATGCCAGTACTACTACCGCTCGACACCTTGACCGCGGCCCAGCAGCACATCCTTGCGGCGCCGCCCGAGGGCGAGATCGTGGTGGGCGGGCTCCCCGGCAGCGGCAAGACCCTCGCCGCCGTGCATCGGGCGCTCCAGCTCGCAGCGGCGACAGCTCACGGGCGGGCGGGCCCCGCCGTGCTGTTCCTCTGTTTCAACCAGGCCCTCGCCGCTCGCGTGCGCGGTTTGCTGCTCCAGTCGGAGGGCGCGGCGAGCCGGCAGATCGCGGTACGGACGGTCCACCAGTGGTGCTACCGAGCCGTGCGGCGCCGCTTCCCGTCGGCCAGGGTCGTGGATGAGCAGCGGCGCGCCGACCTGCTGCTCGCCGCCGTGGAGGACGTGCGGCGCGACGCTGGCGGCGCCGCTGTGCCCGAGCGCGAGCTGCGGTTCTGGGGCGAGGCGGCGCGCCGGGCCAAAGGCATCGGTGTGTCTGAGGCCGAGACCGCGCTGGCCCGGCAGCTGACGGGCGGCTCTGCCGACGAGGAGGACGAGGGGCTTACCTTGCGCGTCGTCCGGGCCTACGATCGGCGGCTGCGGGCCGAGGGGCTCATCGACTACGACGACTACGCGATCATCGCCCTCGCCGACCCGCGCGAGCGCGGCACCGTCGACCACATCATCGTCGACGAGGCCCAGGACCTGAGCGCGCTCCAGCTGGATGTCTGCCGCGCGGCCGCCCGCAAGAGCCTGCTCGTGATCGCCGACCACGACCAGGCAATCTACCAGGTGACGCGCCTGGAAACGTCGCTCCCACCACCAGCCGCCTACGATGTCTATCTCCCGGCGAGCCACCGGACCACCGCCGAGATCTTTGCCCTCGCCAGCCGCCTGATCTCCCACCCATCTGATGAGGCGACCGTCCGGCGCGGCCCGCCGCCGGTCTACC
>JAAXUL010001287.1 GCA_013336035.1 Chloroflexales bacterium | reverse complement strand
GACCGGCCTCGATAGCGCGCACCGCCAGTAGACAGCCGAGGGTCGCCGGCAGCCCCAGGACGGCCTCGGGGTAGAAGGTCAGGCCCTCGAAGCGCGGGCTGCTCCCGTAGGCGAGCAGGAGGGCCGTCGCCGCGACGGCCGCCAGGCGACCGTAGAGCCGCCGCCCCAGGATAAACACGGCTCCGCCCGTCACCAGCAGGAAGCCGGTGGCCAGCACGCGCACGGCGATGACCGGATCGGCGGGTGCGCACGCCGCCAGGGCAACGATCAGATGGATGAGCGGCGGTTTATGGTCGAACAGGTCGCGGTAGAGCACGTCGCCGGCCAGCATATGGGCGGTAATCGTGGCGTACGCTCCCTCGTCGCGGGTGAGGGGCATCTGGTGCAACGGCGCGCGCAGCCACCAGGTGAGTGCGGCGAGGGTCAGCAGGGCCGCGAGGGTCACCAGGCGGGGCAGCCACAAACGGAGCGCGTGGCTGCCACCGCTGGGAACCGCGCGGGCCGAGTCCGTGACTGCATCCGCAGATGACAATGTTTCACCCTCGATCATACAGAACCTGTCGTGTTCCTGGTGGAGAGTCATCACCGCCGTAGCACGATCACGGGCCTTCATGGCGCGCACTGGTTATGAAATGAATGGCGGCGGGGCGATATCAACCAGGAGACGTCGGCCAGGGGCACCCGGTTCCCCGTTCCGGCTGTAGATGCTGACTTTCGGTTGCAGTAAACGCGGCCAAAAGTTGCAGTGGCTTCGTGACGTGCCGCTTCAGCCGGGACGGGCCTCATCGCTTCCGGCGGTGGCCCGGTCGCGCCTGCCGCGGCCTGCTCCGGTAGTAGTCGATGTGCTGAGGCTCCGGATCGGCCCGCTCCCACATCGCCAGCCAGCTCTCGGCCGCATCGATTGCCCTGGCGCAGCGAGGCGACAGCGGCCAGGTGGTGCAGCAGCGCGCTGGCGCCCGGGTCGTCGTCGCGGTCCTTCAGCTTCTGGACGCGCTCGAAGGCGGCCAGGATCGCGGCGTCGTCGCCGAAGAAGCTCAGGGCCTCGGCCTGCTTGACGGCGATGTCCACGCTGAGAGTCGGGATGGCCTTCAGCCGCTCCGCCGCCACGACGGCCTCGTCGAGCTGCCCGGCCAGCACGAGGAAGTGGGTCGGGTTGCTGAGTTCGTGGAGGTTGTGCGGGCTGCGGGCGAGCCCCGCGCGGGCGGCGGCGATGGCGCGGTCGAGCTGGCCGAGGTTCTGGTAGGCCAGGCTGAGGTTGTTATGGCGCGCTACTTGCGCTTCTTGCGGTTGGCCTTGCGCGAGGCCTTCGCCGCCTTGCGCTTGTTCTTCTCCGTGTGGGCCTGACCGCCCTTGCGTTTCTGGACGGGCGCCTGTCGTGGGCTCGTGGTAGCTGGTGGTCTCGTGGCGGGGCCGGGGAGCATCCGAGCGTAGCGCTCCTCGGCGCGGCGGCGTGACTCTTCGACCAGTGGATCGTCGGGGTCAGGCTCGACGCCGAAATAGTCGAGGACGGCGCCCCACGTACCCGGTACCGACTCGTCAACCTTGCCGAGCTCAAACGCGCGCCTGATCACCGGCAGCGCTTCCACGGCCTTCAGCTCGACCAGGCTGGCCACGGCGAGGCTGACCAGCCCTTCGCTCTCCTCGGCGTCCTGCACGAGAGCGCTGATCGAGGCGACAATTGCTGCTCCTCGCCAAGCCGCTGGTGGAGCGCCCGCACGCGGCTCAGGTGGCCAGCGGCCATCCGGTAGCTCTCACGCCCCTGGGCGCGGATCAGCGCCTCAGCCGCGCTGCGGTAGAGGCCGAGGGCCTCGCGCGGGTGGCTCTGCTCCGCGGCTCTGGCCACCTGGACGCGAAGTGTCTGGCCCTCACCGAAGGGATGATGGTCCTGCACCTGCGCCAGGGCCGCCAGGGCCCCTGGCACGTCCCCCTCATCGAGGGCGATCTCCGTCAGCAGGACGTGGCGCTTCTCGTTGTCCAGCCGGCGCAGGACGTGGCGCTGCATGTCGTCCCATCGCCCGTGAGCCTGCGCCGCGGCGCGTAGCTCCTTGTACGCGGCGAGGTTTGGGCGTAGCCGGAAGAGCGCGTCGTTGAGGGCCAGGGCCTCGGCGAGGTCGCCCCGCTGCTGCGCCCGGTCGCGCAGCCAGGTGAGATAGCGGTCTTGCCAGCCGGACGCAGGTGCTCGCTCGCGCACCAGCCGCTCAGCGCCCTCCCCCTCTCCCAGGGAAACAAGCAGGTCGGCGAGATCGAGCAGCCTGGCGTCGTTCGCCCGCGCCGCCTCGGCAAGCGCCTCCTCGCGGCGGCCGCGGGCGACGAGCCGGCCAACAAGCTCACGCTGGAGCCCGGCCTCGCGGCAGATCGCCAGAAAGGCCTCGTCGTCGAGCCCCTCGCCGGCCAGGCGCAGCAGGAAGCGGCCGAAGGCCTCGCGGCGCCACCCCGTGTGCGTCGTGTTCGCTTCGTCCATGGCG
>JAAXUL010001286.1 GCA_013336035.1 Chloroflexales bacterium | reverse complement strand
ATAGAGGAAGAGGCTCATGGCCGGCCCTCATCACCAGGGCTACGCCGATGGCGCTGCAGCCCGAGGGGCATCGTCGGCACCACATCGCGCAGCTGATAGTTCACCTCGCGCCCGGTGATCAGGCGCAGGATCCCGCGACTGATCAGCGTCGCCGGCCCTGCGGTGAACCAGCGCAGCAGCTGGAAGATCAGCCAGCCCCCGACCGTGCTGAGCGCCGCCTGCGCGAAGGGCAACCCGTACCCGACGCTGATCGCGACCGTGGTCGTCAGTAGGCTCAGGCCCTGAAGCAGCACCAGGATCGCCTGGCCGAGGTAGGGGATGAAGGCGAGGAAGGCGAAGAGCAGCGGGATGTAGCCGAGGGCCACCGCCACGACGACGACCCTGGGCTCGGCTGCGGCCTCCGGGAAGATCTCGCCGAGGACTGCGGCGATCGAGAGCGTCCAGACGATCCCGCCGGTCACATAGGTCAGGGCGGTGAGCAGCAGGACGATGAAGAAGGGCCGGCGCCCGACCTTGTTCAAGAAGAGCGACACCGCGCGGGTGCCGTAGGTCTCGGAGAACCCGGCAAGGAAGAAGATGGCGTAGACCACCGGCAAGCTCAGGTAGGTGTCCGCGACTTCGAGGATATTCCCCTGAAAGCCGGTGATGCTCTGCGTGATCGACCAGAGGGCGAGGAAGGCCTGGAAGAGTGGGCGCAGGTCAAAGGGCATGGGCGGCTATCTCCGCTCGATCAGCTGCTGGAGCACCGGGTAGACCAGCTCGGGCTTCGCAGTCTTCTGGAGCGGGTCGATGATGTCGTGGCCCAGCTGCTCCTCGGCGTCGAACACGTACTCGTCGACGCGCGTCCGGCCGTGGCTGCGCCAGCGTGCGGCCAGCAAGGCCACCAGCTGATGGTTGATCACGAAGTCAGCCGGATTGTTCACCAGCACGACCTCGGCGGCGGGCGGCTTGCGGCGGGCCTCGCGCAGCACGCACTCGCCGAGCAGCATCAGCTCGCCGAGCGAGCGCGAGGACTTGCGCACGTAGTTGTGCGCGGGCTTCTCGGCCAGCTCTTTCGCGCTGTCCTCAAGCATCAGGTTGGGCAGGCGCACGAGCAGATTGCGGATCACGGCCTGGTAGGGCAGGGCAAAACTGCTGATTCCGAAGAAGGGCGCGGCGATGATCACCCGCGCGGCCTCGGGGCGATGCTGGGCGACCCAGGCCGCGACCAGGCCGCCCGCCGAGAGGCCGAAGACGGTTACGCGCCGGCCCAGGCCCACGGCGATGTCCACGGCCTCGTCGCCGCAGGCGGCCATCTCGCTGGCGCGCAGGCCGCCCAGGGCATCGGTGCGCCGGTCGGCCAGGCTGTTGCGCGGCAGGCGCGGAATGAGCACCGTGTGGCCCGCCGCGTGCAGCCGCTGGGCGAAGGCGTCGAACTGCAGCGGGCAGTTGGTCATGCCGTGCAGCAGCACCACCACCGACGCGGTCGGCCCGCCGTGGTCCAGCAGGATCGAGTGGCAGGCCGGATGCACGCCGGTTTCGTCGCGGGCGCGCAGCGTCTCGAAGCGCGCCAGAGCCTCTTCGTAGGCCGCAGTGGGACTACGTTTCGGGCGCAGGTGGCGCGTGCGCGGGGACAGGCCAAGGGCCGCGCCCAGGCCGAGGGCGAGCCCTACACCCCCGGCCTGGTAGAGCCGGCGCCGTCGGGTTGGAGTGCTATCCATCACGACTCCTCGCGGGAGAATCTGGGAGGGCCTGGCCCTCCCAGAACAAACAGGAAGATGGGCTTGCCGCAGCGGCCTTCCGGGGCGCCGGCTATGGTGTAGTGCCGGCTGCGCCGGTACTACACCACACGCATGAGGATTGGCACTAGACCCCCAGCGCAACCTTCAGCTCATCCAGGGCCGTCTGCTCCTCGGCGCTGAGGGCCTTGGCGCCGATGCCCAGGAAGCCGCCTTCCTTGGCCGCGCCGGCCACCTTCTCGGCGACGCCGTAGACCCACTGCTTGACTGCGGCGGCGTCGTCACCCGCCTTCGCCTCAAGCAAGGCCATGGTGTCCTTCAGGCCCGCGAGCAGCGCGGCCCGCTGGGCCGGGTCCTTGTCACTCTCGCTCACCTCGACCTTTGTCTCCGCCTTCGCCTCGCCCTCGCCCGCGGCGAAAAGCTCCTTGAGCAGCGTGAGCGCGCCCTCGTCTTTCTGGAGTTCCTCCACCGACGTGGCCAGGGCGAAAAACTCTTTGACGATGCCGATCGGGCCGCTGGGGCTGGCGGTGATGATGTGCATC
Source organism: Chloroflexales bacterium (assembly GCA_013336035.1). Classification (GTDB taxonomy): domain Bacteria; phylum Chloroflexota; class Chloroflexia; order Chloroflexales; family Chloroflexaceae; genus CAIWXH01. The sequence goes on along the minus strand of JAAXUL010001286.1, from coordinate 205 downwards.
ACAGCCTTTAGCGGGGCGGCCTTGAGCTGCGTCCACTCCTCGGGCGTGAAGTCGTCCTTGGTTGCCATGGGAAATCTCCTTGTACGCTAACTACGGGTATCGGTGCGAACAGGGCCGTGGGCGTCGGGGCAGGTTGTGGCGGGGTACAGACACCCTGCCGAACGACGGCTACGGCGATGTCGCGCCGAGGGAGCGCCCCGGCGCG
>JAAXUL010000458.1 GCA_013336035.1 Chloroflexales bacterium | reverse complement strand
GCGAGGCGAGGGAGCGCGCCGAGCGCGCCGAGCAGGAGCGGGAGGCGCGGGAGCGTGAGGCCATCGAGGCCCGCGAGCGTGCCGAGCAGGCCGCCCGCGAGCGCGAGGCCATCGAGGCCCGCGAGCGCGCTGCCCGCGAGGCGGCACCCCCGCCCCGAGCTCGCGGGCGTGGCCGCGGCCAGACTGCAGCCGGCGAGCCGCCCCCTGCCCGCCCGGCCGGACACCGCGCCGTATCTCACGCAGACCCCCCGCGTCGTCCTGATGCGCCGCCCCCGACCTCGCGTCGGGGTACCACCGATCCGCCGCCCGCGGTGGTGCGTGGCGCCGCCCCACCCACACACCAGAAAGCCCCGCCCCCCGAGCCTGATCCCCTGCCAGACGCCGCCGCTATGGTCGCCCGCCTGCGCCATATGCGCGAGCAGCGCGAGCGCCAGGAGGGGCGCAAGTCATCCGCGGGCCGGCCCGTGCGCGCACCCAGCAACGACGATGGGGCAGACGCGGCCCGCTTTCACCCGGGCGACCAGATCGTCTGTACGCCCTACGGCCGCGGCGAGGTCATCGAGAGCAGCATCGAGGACGACCGTGAGCTGCTCGTCGTCCACTTCCCCGCCCACGGCCGTCTCACCATTGACGCCTCGGTCAGCGCCGCGCGCCTCGCCGATGAGGACGGGCCCGCGGCCCAGGCTGAGGAGTAAGGACGAGTCCAGGGCCCTCAACCTGGCGCCGCGGGCCGAATTGCCGCCGGGGCTACTGCGTCATCACCATTGGCAGGAATGACCTCAGGTCACCCAGGCCGCCGGGGACGTTGGGCAGCGCGAGCGCGGAGGTCCCCGCGGGCCGCTGTCGCAGCGGGGCGCCGTCAAGCAGATAGAATGTGGTGCTGGCCACAACAGCGGGCGGGTCGCCTGTAGACGGGTCCTCGGCCGTGATCACATACTGGCCGACGCCAGCATTGTTGGAGTTGACCCAGACCTCGAAGCGCCCATCACCGTCGGCGGTCACCGTCCCGAAGGCTACGCTGTTCGCCCTGAGCGTCAGGGCTGCCCCGGCGGAAAAGCCAAAGCCGCTGATCAGAAAGTCGCTGCCGGGCCTGCCGACATCGTAATTCACGGCCAGTGTCGGCGTAGCGCCATAGGCCCCGACGAAGAGCTGCCAGCGAAAGCCCTCGCGCGGCAGGGCGACGAACGGTACGAGCAGAAGCCCCGCGAGCATGGCGCTCAGGGCGATTGAGAAGCGATTCCATGCGTGCATTTCGCACCTCTATCTAGCTTGATAGTCATCACTTGTGGCCCCGTCAGGGCATGGCCCGTGGGCGCAGACGGTAGACCGGGCCCGCAGGCTCCAGGTTATAGCGGCGCAGCAGCTCGGCAGTGGGGGTGTCGATGTAGACCGGCCGGCCGGGCGCCTCGCGCTCGATCAGGGCCAGCATATCGGCGGGCCTTATCAGGAAGCGATTGATCACGACAAGGTCGTGCCGCCGGCCCTCCACAAGCTGGTGGTACTCCACAAGCGGCACAGTGTCCCACCAGCCAAACACCAGGCCGTCAGGCGCCGCGGCGGCCAGGAGCTCCTCACCGCGCGCGCGGGCGCTCCAGTCATTCGAGTGGTCGGCGGCGGGCCAGCCCCAGAGCAGGGCCGCGACCGCCGACCCGAGCATGATCCCTTTCAAGAGCAGAGTCTCATAGCGTGGCCGGCCCTCCTGGCCGATCCACGCCATAAGCTGCTGATAGCCGAACCCTGCCCAGATAGCCCACACGAGGTAGGCCGGCAGGTACATTGTCTGCTTGTCCACCACCCGGTAGCCGACGTAGAAGCCCGCGCTCAGGCTGAACATCAGCAGCAGGCCAAGGCCCAGCCAGCGGTCGCGCCGCAGCAGCGCCGCGAGGCCTACCAGCCCGGGCCCGACGCCCACGGCGAAGAAGCTGCGGAACAGCTCGGCCCCAAAGCCCATGGCCTCGTGGGCCCAGCCAGCCGCGTCGTAGCCGAGCATCTGCCCGGCGAACTGGCGACCGCTAACCAGCCACCACAGCGTGGCCGGCTCCCACAGCCGCAGGGGGTGGAACACCCCCGCCGCATCGTAGCTTCCGGCGTAGTTGAAGGCCGGCCCGGCGAGGGCCCGGAGCGGCAGGTAGAGGTAGACGGCGAGGCCTGCGAGCCCGCCCGCCGCCGCCGCCGCCAGCGATCCCGGCCGCAGCGCCTGGCGGGGCGCCGTGCCGAGCACAAAGGCCGCGCAGCCGGGCACCAGCATGGCCGTGGCCAGGTGGTGGCCCATGCTCATCCCGCCGATCAGGGTGAGCAGCCCCAGGCGCAGGGCCGTCGGGCGCTCGCGCCAGCGCAGCAGCAGCAGGATGATCCCCGCCATCAAGGCCGTGTGCAGCGTGTAGACCTCGGCCACCAGCGCAAGCCCCCAGAAGAAGGGCGCGGTGGCGAGAAGCCCGAGAGCTCCCATGGCCGGCAGGGGGCCCACGGCGAGCCGCCGCAGGATGCGGTCGGCCAGGTAGACTGTGGCCGCCCCGCAGACCGCCGAGAGCAGGTTCATGCGGTAGCCCACGTCGCCGACCGGCAGGTGCGCCCAGAGCCACCCGAGCATAAGGTAGAGCGGGTAGCCCGTGGCGCGGGTCAGCCCGCCCGTGGCCGCTGCCGTCGTCAACTCAGCGCTGTCGAGGTTGTAGATCGTCGGTGCGAGGGTCCGCACGTAGATTAGCAGGGGCAGGCTGAACGCGGCTAGACCGCGCCAGTCGACCCTCGCACCGGCCAGGGCGCCGTCGCGCCCGGCTGGTGTCTCTGGCTGTAGATTGCTGCTGCCCATAGTTGCTTTGTGGGACGGTCCGGTGACTCCTCTGTGATGGGGTCGGCACCTCTGTGGGCGCCTGACGCCGCGCGGGCGGCCGGCTTTCCGGCCAGGCTCTGCATTGCATGCATGTCACGTGCCACAAGGCACGGGGGCCGGCGGCCAACGCCAATCAACCCCGGCCTGGGCCAGGGTTGAGCGTCGCACGGCGATGGTGATCAGCTAGCGCGCCAGCGCCACCATCTCAAGCTCCAGGTGCGCAACCGCGTCGAGGCGGCTCTGATGGCGCCGAAGCTTCAGGCCGCCGGCCAACTGTAATCGCACAGGGCCTGCCTTTTATGGTATGATCCTCGTCCACCTCGCGCAGCGCAGCAAGGAGGTTCGACGTGGAGCGACTATGGCTCAGGCACTACGACGCAGGCGTGCCGCACTCGATCGACTACCCGCGGGTGCCTCTCTACAGGCTGCTCGATGATGCGGCGGGCCGCGCCCCGCGTCGGCCGGCCACGAGCTTCTTCGGGAAGACCCTAAGCTACAGCGCCCTGAAGGACCAGAGCGACCGGCTCGCCGATGTCCTGCGCGGCCTTGGCATCGCCTCGGGCGACCGGGTGGCCCTGCTGCTGCCCAACAGCCCGCCCTTCGTGATCTGCTACTACGGGGCCCTCAAGGCGGGCGCTGTCGCCGTGGCCCTCAACCCTCTGGCCAGCCCCGACGAGCTTGCCGCCCAGCTGGTCGACTGCGGCGCCGAGACGCTGATCACCATCCCGCTCTTCGCGGCCACCGCCGCGCGGCTGCGCGCCGAGACCCCAGTGCGCCGCCTGGTCGTGGCCCGCCTGGCCGACTATCTGCCCCTGCACCTCAGCCTGGCCATGGGCCTGCGTGAGGGCCGCCAGCTGAGCGGGGTGCCCAGCCCGCGCCCGCTCGAGCTGCGCGCCCTCCTCGCCTCGTCGCCGGGCAGCGGCTTCAGGCCCGCCCAGGTCGACCCCAGCAGCCTGGCCGTGCTGCTCTACAGCGGCGGCACCACCGGGGCCGCCAAGGGCGTCATGCTCTCGCATGCGGCCTGCGTGGCCAACGCATACCAGATCCGAGCCTGGGGCCACCTCGAGCCCGATGACCGTATCCTGGCCGTGCTGCCCCTCTTCCACGGCTATGGTATGAGCGTGACCATGAACGCGGCCCTGCTCGCCGGGGGCCAGATCATCCTGCTGCCGCGCTTCAACGCCCGCGAGGTGCTGCAGACGATCCAGCGGCGGCGGCCCACCTTCTTCACCGGCGTGCCGACGATGTTTATGGCCTTCAGCAAGCAGCGCGGCCTGGGCCGCTATAAGCTCGATAGCCTCAAGGGTATCTTCGTGGGCGCCGCGCCCCTCACCCAGGCGATCAAAGAGGGCTATGAGTCGCGCACCGGCGGCCGTATGATCGAGGGCTACGGCCTCACCGAGGCCGTCACGGCGATTATGGCCAACCCCTACCGGGGCCAGCATAAGCTGGGCAGCATCGGCGTGCCCTTCCCAGACGTCGATGTGAAGATCGTCAGCCTCGAGGACGGGCGCGACCTGCCGCCCGGCGAGCAGGGCGAGATTGTGCTCCGCAGCCCGAGCCTGATGCTGGGCTACTACAACCGCCCCCAGGCCACCGCGGAGGCCATGCGCGGCGGCTGGCTCTTCACCGGCGACATCGGCGCCATGGACGAGGACGGCTACTTCACGATCACAGATCGCAAGAAGGACCTGATCATCGTCGGCGGCTTTAACGTCTTCCCCCGCGAGGTCGAGGAGGTGCTCTGCCAGCACCCGAAAGTGCAAGAGGGCGTGATCATCGGCGTGCCCGACGAGTACGCGGGCGAGCGGATCAAGGCCTTTGTGGTGCTGCGCCCGGGCGAGCAGGCCACCGAGGAGGAGATCATCGCCTTCCTGCGCGAGCGGCTGACCCGCTATAAGGTGCCGGCGACCGTCGAGTTTCGCGCCGAGCTGCCCAGATCGATGATCGGCAAGGTCCTGCGCCGCGCCCTTCGCGATGAAGGACGGGCGCAGACTGTTGGGCGGTAGCGGCTATCCCCAGGCTCAGGCAAGGGCCTGCTCGGCGATGATCACCCCGTCGGCGTCGGCATAGAGGTAGTGGCCAGGGGTGATGGTCAGGCCGGCGAAATGCAGGGTGAGGCCGCGCGCGCCCTCGCCCCGCTTGATGCTCTTGCGGGGGTGGGGGGCCAGGGCCATCACGCCCAGGGCGATGCCCGCCAGGTCGGCCGTGTCGCGCACGCAGCCGTAGATGACGACGCCCGCCCAGCCGTTGTGCGCCCCCAGGGCCGCCAGCTGGTCGCCGAGCAGGGCGCAGCGCAGCGAGCCGCCCCCGTCCACCACCAGCACCCGCCCTTCGCCAGGCCCCTCGAGGATCGTCCGCACGAGGGCGTTATCCTCGAAGACTTTCAGGGTCTCGATCGGACCACCAAAGGCGCCCAGGCCCCCAAAGTGGCGCAGCAGCGGCTCTCCGACCTGTACCTCGGGGTGCGCGTCCGACAGATCCGTGGTCTTGATCTCCATGGTCCGGGCTCCTATCCAGCTACCGGGCCGGGGCGCGGAAACGCTCCAGCCACGCGACAGCATAGTCGATGATGGGCGCCTGGGGCACGAGGATGCCCTGCCCGGCGCCAATGTGGCCGCGGCGCTCGAGGCCGGTGTCGGCGGCGAAGTCGGCGCCGATGCGCGGAAAGTCTGTGTCGTTCCAGTCAAGGTCGTTGAAGGTGACCCAGCGGCGCTCGCCATCCACCAGCATAGGCGCGCCAGTATTGATGTGCCGTTTCGCCGGCAGGTCGGCCCGGTACTCGGCAAGGTGCAGCGAGGTGTTGTTGCCATGGCCGACGCCAAGTAGCAGGACCGAGCCGTCGAGGTCGTAGATATGGGCCAGGGGTGAGCCCTCGCCGAGGCTCACCTCGGGGCGGTGGTCGGCGATGATCTGGGCGGCGTGACGGCCCCAGGCGGCGAATGAGGCTTGCGGGTGGGCGCTGCGCACCACGCCCGGCTGGCGCCGAAAGGTCTCGGCGATCACGCCCATCTGGCGCGCGGGCGTGAGCTCGGGGTCGAAGGCGGGCATATGCTCGCGGATAATCGGCCACCAGTGGGCCGGCACTGGCGACGCCACCCACGCCGAGGGCTCTGACAGCTCGGTGGTGTGGGTCGGCATCACCAGCGTGCCCGTGGGCCCGAGGGCGGCCTCGAGGGCCAGGATGACGGCCACGGGGCCGCCGCAGACCCAGCCCAGGCGGCTCAGGCTGGCGTGGACGAGCAAGGTCATGCCGGGGCACACGCCGAGGGCCAGCAGGTCGGCGCGCAGCGACTCGACTGTGGCCGGTCGCTCGCCGGCGTGTGCGATTGTCTCGCTCTCGGACATAGGGGCTCCCTGGACTGCGCTCCTCCGATTGGCATTGCCCCATGCTACAATAGCTCGCGGCGTTTCGGATCAGCCTCTGAGCGACCGATGCAGCTCGATATTGTGGACCTCGACGAAACCTGGCAGTCCGCGGCGGTGGCCTACCTGCGCCGCTGGCCCTACCGCAATGCCATCCCGCTCTCGAACGTCACGCAGCTGCGCGGGCGCTGCGATGTGGTGCTCGCCCACAGCGGCGGGGCGGTGCTGGGCGTGGCCTCACACTACCGCGACCTGCCGTTCCCCGGCCTGGCCTTCGCGCTCGATCTCGACCAGGCCCTGCCGCCCCTGCTGGCGGCCCGCCGCTACAATGCCGGCCGCTGTCTGGCGAAGCCTGTCGCCTGCTCGTAGGCGTAGGCG
>JAAXUL010000457.1 GCA_013336035.1 Chloroflexales bacterium | reverse complement strand
GCGGCGGATCGTCGTGGACACCAGCCAGGAGCTGCTGGTGGGCCGCAAGGATAACCAGCGCGGTATCTACCCCGACGTAGACCTGGGCCTTGACGGCGGCTATGACGCCGGGGTCTCGCGCCGTCACGCTATGATCGCGCCCCAGGCCGACGGCTTTATGATCGAGGATCTTTCGAGCGCCAACGGCACCTTCATCAATGGTCGGCGCCTGCAGCCCCAGTCCCCCGCCCCTATCCGCAGCGGCGACGAGCTGAAGTTCGGGACTCTGATCTTACGCTTCGAGATCCAGTAGGAGCACCCCGTGGCCAAGACTGTGATCCTCCATCTGAGCGGCGAAGACCCGGTGCTGGCCGATATCGACCAGGAGCCGCAGCCGAATGATCTCTTCCTCCGTGTCACCAATATGCGCAGGCGCGACGGCAAGCCGGTGCCCTACCTGGCCGCGGGGGTGCAGGCGGTGATCTTCCCCTGGCACCGGATCACCTTCGTCGAGGTTATGCCCAGCGACGAGGAGCGCAGCTCGGTCGTCGACTTCTTCCGCACGTGATGGCAACCTTCGCGGTCACGGCGCCTGACGGCGCGCTATTCTACAGGAAGGGCGACCCGCACGACCGGCGCCTGGGCGATCTGGTCGCCCACGATCACGCCTCCTACCCCGCGGCCGCGGTGGTGCTCCTGGGCTGCCCGACCGACGAGGGCGTGCGGCGCAATGGCGGTCGCCCCGGCGCCGCCGCGGCCCCCGCGGCGATCAGGCGCTGGCTCTACCGGCTTGGCACGGCCGGGCTCGAGCGTCTCGCTATGGTGGACCTGGGCGATACGATACCTGGCCCCGACCTCGAGACGACCCACGACCGCCACCGCGTCACGGTGGCGCAGGTGATCGCCGACGGCAAGCGGCTGATCATCCTCGGCGGGGGCAATGATGTGGCCTACCCCGACGTGGCCGGGCTCGCCGACGCGGCGCCCCCCGTCCTCGCGATCAATGTCGATGCCCACTACGATGTGCGGGCCGACTGGCCGCGCAACAGCGGCACGCCCTACAGGCAGCTGCTCGACGAGCGACACCTGGCGCCCGAGCGCTTCGCCGTCCTTGGCGCGCAGCCCTTCGCCAACTCGCCCGTCTACACCGCCTACCTGGAGCGGCTGGGGGCGCGGGTGGTGACCCTGCGCGAGGCGCGGCTACGCGAGGGCGTGGTCGCCGCGGCCCGCGGCCTGCTGGCCGGCAGCCACGGCGGCACCGTCTTCTGGGGCTTTGACATGGACGTGGTGGCCGCCGCCGACGCGCCCGGGGTGAGCGCGCCCAACCCGCTCGGCATGAGCGGCGAGGAGCTGTGCGCCCTGGCGGAGCTCGCGGGGGCCGACCCGCGCACGCGCCTGGTCGAGCTCAGCGAGGTCAACCCGAGCTATGATCTGGACGATCGGACGAGCCGCCTGGCGGCGGCGGCGATCTGGTATGTGCTGTCCGGGTGGGCGGCACTCTAGCGCCTTGACCCACAGAGACGTAGCGGACTCCGAGACACCCTCTTGATCAGGAGCTAAGATGGTCGACTATCCAGACCAGGGTGGGCGGGCGGCGCGGCTCGAGCGCAGCGCACTGTTTGTGCCGGGCTCGCGCTGGCCTATGATCGAGAAGGCCGCCCGCAGCGCGGCCGACGCCGTAATCATCGACCTTGAGGACGCTGTCGTGCCGGCCGACAAAGAGCTGGGGCGGGCGAATGTGGCCCGGGCCTTCAAAGAGCTCGACTTCGGCCCGCGCCTGCGGGCCTACCGCATCAACAGCCTCGACACGCCCTACGCCTACCGCGATCTGATCGAGGTGGTCGAGGCGGCCGGCGATCGTGTCGACATGGTGATGGTGCCGAAGGTGAGCAGCCCCGAGGATGTGCTCTTTGTCGACAGGCTGCTGAGCCAGATCGAGCTGGGGCGCGGGCAGGCCCGCCAGATCGGCATCGAGGCCCAGATCGAGACGGCGCGCGGCTTCCTGTACGCCCGCGAGATCGCGGCGGCCTCGCCGCGCCTCGAGACCCTGATCTACGGGCCCGGCGACTATGCGGCGGCCCTGCGCGCGCCCCTGACAAACATCGGCGAGCGCGACGAGCACGACGCGATCTACCCCGGGCACCGCTGGCACGCCGTGATGCATACGATCGTGGCCGCCGCCCGCGCCAATGGGCTGCGCTGCCTCGATGGGCCCTTCGCCGGGATCAAGGCCCCCCAGGAGCTGGACCACGCGAGCCGGGTGGCCCGCTCGATCGGCTTCGACGGCAAGCAGGTGATCCACCCCTCGCAGATCGAGACGGTCAACCAGGTCTTTAGCCCGCCGGCCGCCGAGGTGGCCTGGGCTGAGGCGGTGCTGCGGGCCTACGCCCAGGCCGTCGCCCAGGGCCGCGGCGCGGTCAGCCTCGACGGCAAGATGATCGACGCCGTCAATATCCGCCTGGCCCACGTGATCGTCGAGCAGCATCGCCGCATCCAGCAGCGCGGGCAGTGAGGGCCGCCCGCGCCTGGCGGCCTGCGCTAAAGCTAGATCCCTAGCCCGCCGACCTCCTGCTCCATCCCGTCGTCGTCAAGCCCAGGGCGAGCCTCTGGGGCGGGGCTCTCGGCGGAGGCCTGCTGCTCGTGCCAGCGGCGCACCTGGATCAGGCCGTTGCTCGCGCGAGCCTCGTAGCGGGCCTGGGGCATGGTGGCCGGCCCATGGACCACGTGGCCGTCGCGCATATCGAAGACCGACTGGTGCCAGGGGCACTTGACGCAGTGCCCCTCTACCGTGCCCTCGTCGAGGGGGCCGCCGGCGTGGGAGCAGACGGCGCCCAGCGCGTACACAGCCTCGGCGCTGCGGTAGACCATCACCGCGGTGCCGCCGACCATCACCCGCCGGGCCGCGCCCGCCGCCAGGTCGCCCGCGTCGAGCACGGCGATCCAGCCGTCGGCGTGGTCCGGCACCTCGGCGTGGTTGACGCCGACGCGGTGGCGGTAGGTGAGGTCGCCGCCAAGCCACGCCGAGCCGGCGGCGATGGTGAGGGCGCCGTACGAGAGCAGCACGCCGGTACCGCGCCGCCCGCGCCGACGGGCCGCCAGTGAGGCCAGGAAGAGGCCGAGGGCCGCGCTGTTGAGGATCCCGTGCAGCGCGATCTCGGGCGTGGCCTCCTGGCTGGCCGCCGAGTAGTCCATCGCGCCGGCCAGCGCCGCCGGCACAGCCGTGACCACGCCGGTCGTGAGCAGGGCGTCCGCGGCCCAGGTGGCCTCGCCAGAGCGCGTGACGAGGGCGACAAGGTCGAAGAGGGCCGAGGCCGACCATGTGCCGAGCGGCAGCCCGACGAGGAGGGCGTGGAGCGGGTGGCCGAGCCATGTGCCGTGGAGAACGTCGCCCACGCGACGGGCCGGCGCCCCCCCGCCGGTGACGGCGGAGTGCAGCGTGGTCGCGACGCCGTCGGCGGCCTTAGCGAAGCCTGGGATGCGCCGCAGCATCCCCTCGATGCTCGGGCCAAGGTGATTGCGCGCCACAGGGCCCACCTTCGTGATCCTCATAGGACAGCCTTTCAGCCGGCTGGGCGCCGGTGCCAGGGGGCCACAGCCGGCCCCGCTCCGGGGTATCCGCACGCTCCATGCCGCACAACCTGTGCCAGCGCATAGCGTGCGCCGATGGCACAAGTTATGCTACAGTGTCTGGTACGCTTGCTCTGCGTAGCAGGCCCGAGTCGGGGTGGGAGGGACATCTATTGGCTATAGGGTTTGTCCTCAGCGAGCAGGTCGCGGTCAACGACGCGATCAGCTACGGCGTGGCCGCCGAGCAGGCCGGTTTCGAGCGGTTGTGGATGGCCGACCACTTCCAGCCATGGATCGATCTTCAGGGCCACGCGCCCCAGGCCTGGGTGGCGCTCGGCGCCCTCGGCCAGCGCACCCAGCACATCCCCTTCGGCACAAGCATCACCTGCCCGATCTACCGCTACAGGCCAACCGTGGTCGCCCAGGCCTTCGCGACCCTGGCCGCCCTCTACCCCGGGCGCATCTTCCTGGGGCTTGGCCCGGGCGAGGCCCGCGATGAGATCCCCGCCACAGGCGACTGGGGCGACGAGCGCGAGCGGGCCGACAGGCTGGTCGAGGCGGTGTCGATCATCAGGCGCCTGTGGGAGGGCGACCGGGTGACGCATCACGGGCGCCACTTCCATATTAGCGAGGCGCGCCTCTACGATCTGCCCGCCACGCCCGTGCCCCTGTACATCGCCGCCGAGGGGGTCGAGAGCATGCGCCTGGCCGGGCGGCACGGCGACGGGCTGATCACCACGGCCAGCTCTGCTGTGCGCCCCGAGCTACGGGCCGCCTTCGCCCTGGGCGCGCGCGAGTATGGGAAAGACCCCGCCCGCATGCCAGTCCTCGCCGAGCTGTTCGTCGTCGTCGGCAGCGGGGCGGCGAAGAACGTCGATGTGTCAGCCGCCACGAGCCCGTGGGTGGTCAGCACCGACCCCGAGGCCCACGCCGAGGCGATCCGGAGCCTGCTCGACGCCGGCGTGGGCGAGATCTATATCCACGCCGCCCAGCCCGACCAGCGGCGGGCGATCGAGTTCTATGGCCGCGAGGTGCTTCCGCGCATCAACGGCCTGCGGGCCAGAGCGTGGGGCGCGTAGGGCAAAAGTGCGGTATCATGTCCCCTCGAAGACGCGACGTAGCGAAAGGGGACAACGATGACCCGCGCCACCGGCGCGCCACGAGGGTCGCAGCTCACATGCGCGAGCTGGCAGCTCGAGGCGGCCTACCGTATGCTGCTGAACAACCTCGACCCCGAGGTTGCCTTCGACCCCGAGAACCTGATCGTCTATGGCGGACGTGGCCGGGCCGCCCGCAACCACGCCTGCCTCGACACCATCCTCGCCACGCTGCGCCGCATGGCCGCCGACGAGACGCTGATCGTCCAGTCGGGCAAGCCGGTGGCCGTCTTCAAGACCCACCTCGACGCCCCGCGCGTGCTGCTCGCCAACTCGAACCTGGTGCCCGCCTGGGCCACCCAGGAGAACTTCGACCGCTGGGAGGCCGCCGGCCTGACGATGTACGGCCAGATGACCGCCGGCAGCTGGATCTACATCGGCACCCAGGGCATCCTCCAGGGCACCTACGAGACCTTCGGCGCGCTGGCCCGCCAGATGGGCTGGGGCAGCCTGCGGGGCAAGCTCGTGATCACCGCCGGCCTCGGCGAGATGGGCGGCGCTCAGCCGCTGGCCGTCACGCTCAATGAGGGCGTGGCCCTGGTCGTCGAGGTGGACCCCTGGCGGGTCGAGCGCCGCCTGGCCCTGCGCCAGCTCGATATGGCCACCGAGGATATGGAGGAGGCTATGGCCTGGGCCGAGGAGGCTATGGCCCAGGGCGAGCCCCGCTCGATCGGCCTGATCGCCAACGCGGCCACGGCCCTGCCCGAGCTGCTGCGCCGCGGCGTCGTGCCCCACGTGGCCACCGACCAGACCAGCGCCCACGACGTGCGCCACGGCTATATCCCGCCGGGGCTGAGCCTTGCGCAGGCCGCGGCCCTGCGCCTGAGCGACCCCGAGGCCTACGACCGGCAGGCTATGGAGGCGATGGCCGAGCACGTGCGCACGCTGCTGGAGTGGCGGCGGCGGGGCGCGGTGGTCTTCGACTACGGCAATAACCTGCGCCAGCGGGCCCTCGACGCGGGCGTCGTCGACGCCTTCGCCTACCAGGGCTTCGTGCCGGCCTACATCCGCCCGCTCTTCTGCGAGGGCAAGGGCCCCTTCCGCTGGGTGGCCCTCTCGGGCGACCCCGAGGATATCTACACTACCGACTGGGCCATGCTCGAGCTGTTCCCCGAGGACGAGCACCTGAAGCGCTGGCTGAGGCTGGCCCGCGAGAAGGTGGCCTTCCAGGGGCTGCCGGCCCGCATCTGCTGGCTCGGCTACGGCGAGCGGGCGCGGGCCGGGCTGCGCCTCAACCAGCTGGTGGCCGCCGGGGCGGTCAGCGCGCCGATCGTGATCGGGCGCGACCACCTCGACGCCGGCTCGGTTGCCAGCCCCAACCGCGAGACCGAGGCTATGCGCGATGGCTCGGACGCGATCGCCGACTGGCCCCTGCTGAACGCCCTGATCAACGCCGTCGGCGGCGCGACCTGGGTGAGCATCCACCACGGGGGCGGGGTGGGCATCGGCTACTCGATCCACGCCGGCCAGGTGATCGTCGCCGACGGCAGCATCGAGGCCGCCCGGCGCATCGAGCGGGTGCTCACCAGCGACCCCGGCATGGGCGTGGCCCGCCACGCCGACGCCGGCTACCCCGAGGCGATCAGCTTCGCCCGTGAGCACGGGCTCGATCTGCCGATGGTAGAGTAGCGGTCTTCAGCGCAGCCGCCGTCATTACCAGCGCAGCCAAAGACCACGAGGTGTACGGCCCTTGGTGAGCTTCGCGGCAAGAAAAGCCTGGCCGAGTTTATTGCAGGGATGCGCACGATGGACCATATCGACCTGCTGATCTTCAACACGGCCCACGTCGTCACCTCGAGCTACGGCTGCCAGCGCTGCCACAGCGCTACGACGCTGAACGGCACCGCCGTGACGGCCGCGACGGCCACGTTCCACGTGAACAA
>JAAXUL010000039.1 GCA_013336035.1 Chloroflexales bacterium | reverse complement strand
CATACGGCCTGCGGTGTTACTTCTTCTCAGCCAGATCCTCGCGGTTCAGGATCTCGTCGATGATGCCGTACTCCTTGGCCTGCTCGGGGGTCATGAACAGGTCGCGGTCGAAATCCTTGGCGATGCGCTCGACGGGCTGGCCGGTATCTTTCGAGAGCAGCTCGCGGACGACCTGTTGCATGCGCAGGAGCTCCTTGGCCATGATCTCGACATCGGGGGCGTAGCCGCGGGCGCCGCCGCCAGCCGGGTGCATATGGATGGTCGAGTGGGGCAGGCTGTAGCGCTTGCCCTTCGTGCCGCCCGCAAGTAGCGGCGTGGCCATGCTCCCCGCCATGCCGACGCAGACAGTGGCGATATCGGGGCGGATGTGGCGCATGGTGTCGTAGATCCCCAGGCCCGCAGTGACCGAGCCGCCCGGGCTGTTGATATAAAGCCAGATGTCGCGATCCGGGTCCTCGCTCTCGAGGAAAAGCAGCTGCGCGACGATCAGGTTAGCAATCTGATCCTCGATCGGGGTGCCGAGGATGATGATGCGCTCCTTGAGCAGGCGCGAATAGATGTCGAAGGCGCGCTCGCCGCGGCTGGTGCTCTCAACGACCATCGGGATCAGCGACTCGGGCCGCTGCGAAGACCAGTCAGGGCTAGTAGGGGAGAGCCACTTCATGCGTTTCTCTTTCCAGCTATCGCTACCTGTGCGGGAGCTGCCCAATAGATGGGTGTAGCCCCTCGATCGGGGTGCAGCGAACGGCTGCACCCGTACAGCCATACGGTCCGGCAGAGGCTACTCTGCCGTGGTGGAGGTCTCGGTCGCCCCGTCCTGAACCTCGGCATCTTCGTCTGACGCCAAGGTTGGCTCCTCGGCGGCAGAGGCCCCGAGGGCGGGGGCCGTGCCAATGGCGATCGCGATCAGGCGCTCGCGCAGCTTGCGGTCAAGAACCGAGTTAGCGACGCTGTTGATCATCTGGCTGCTCTGGAGAACCTGAGCCACATTGGGGCGCTGGTCCTCCTCGTAGTCCAGAAGCAGGCGGTCAACCTCCTGCTCGATCTCATCCTGCAAAATGTTGAGCTCCTCGTGGCGGACGATCTCGCGCAGGGCCAGAGTGACTTTGGTCTGGCGCTCGGCGTCGGGCACCAGGGCCTCGATGGCCTCCTCGTGGGTCTGCCCACGGTACTGGAGCATCTGGTCGAGGGTGATGCCGTAGCGCGAGAACTGCCGCTCCTGGTCGTGGAGCAAGTTGTGAGCCAGGTCGTGGACCATGACATCGGGGAAGTCGTAGCTGGTCTGGGCGACGAGTTGCTCAATATAGCCGTCGAGGACCTTGCGCTCGGCGGCGTTGCGGGCCGAGGTCTCCATATCGGCACGGGTCTTGGCGCGCAGCTCGTCGAGGGTGCCCTCGAAGTTCTCGAGGGTTGGCACATCCTCCCAGTCGGGCAGCAGGCGCTCCTGCAGGCCGAGGATCTCGACCTTGAAGCTGACGTCTTTGCCGCGGACCTGCTCGTTGCCGTGGTCCTCGGGCATCTGCGCGGCGATCTCGAGGGTGTCGCCGACATTAGCGCCGATGAGGCCCTCGTAGAGCTCGTCAACCAGGCGACCCTTGACGAGGTCTATAGTCTGCTCGGGGGTCTCCTCGCCCTCGGGGCGAGGCTCAAGAGGCTCGCCGTCGACAACTGTCTCGAGGCGCACCTTAAGCTGGTCGCCGTCCTGGGCGGGGCGGGGGTCGTCGAGCTCTTTGAGG
Source organism: Chloroflexales bacterium (assembly GCA_013336035.1). GTDB lineage: Bacteria > Chloroflexota > Chloroflexia > Chloroflexales > Chloroflexaceae > CAIWXH01. Next base: position 17,991 of record JAAXUL010000039.1, on the reverse strand, counting down.
ACGACGTGCCGGTCGCGGACGACGTCCATCATGCGCTCGACCTGCTCATCGGTGACAGGATCGATCTCAAGGGGGGCCCGGATGGCGCGATAGTCGCCGACATCAACCGTGGGCTGCACGGGTACATGAATGGTAAAGGTGAACGGGTCAGGCGAATCGATCCCCTGGAGGCTGGCCGGCCCAACAGGCTCGATCTTCTCTTGCTGGAGGGCGTCGCGGAAGGCCTTGTTGATCAGGTCCTCGGACGCCTCTTCGAGCAGGGCCTCGCGGCCGAAGGTGCGCTCAATCATGAAGCGCGGGGCCTTGCCGGGGCGAAAACCGTGGATGGGATACTTCTGCGAGAGCCGGCGGGCTGCCTGATCGAGACCGCGCTCGAGGCGCTCCTTGTCAAGCTCGATCTGCAAAGACAAAAGGCTCTTGGGCAGCTTCTCGGTGATAATCTTCACGCTCGAACGTCTCCATGATCAGGGTCGCGCCGCGCTGCATGTGGGTGCGCCACCGCGCACGCGCATACGCGTCGCCAAAGGCGATACTCCGTGCCATTATAGCACGTCGAGCCTCTAGCGCAACGGATTCGGGCGCATAGATACGGGCCCATCTGGGCAACGGCGGTCGCCGTTCTACGCTATAATAAATTTACGTCGGCCGGTCGTGGGCCGGTCCGGCGAGAACCTCAGAGCGGGAGTACGCCGTGCAGATACGTAACAACCGGGTCTGGGCAGTGCCAGCCGCCGTAGCGCTCGTGGTCATCACCCTCGACCAGCTAGCGAAGCTGTGGGTGGTAGACACGCTCGGCCCGGCGACGATGACGAACTTTCTGCCCATCCTTGGCGACACGGTACGCATCGCCTACTCGCACAATACGGGCGTCGCCTTTAGCATGCTTCAGGGCCATCCCGAGCTGCTCACGCTCTTGTCACTGCTGATCGTAGCCGCGGCGATCTACTTCTACAGCACCCAGCTGCCGAACCAGCGCCTGCATATCCAGATGATCATGGGCCTGATCGTGGGCGGCGCCCTGGGCAATATTATTGACCGGGTGCGCCTGGGCTATGTGGTCGACTTTATCAGCGTTGGCTGGTTTCCGATCTTCAACCTGGCCGACAGCGCGATCAGCGTGGGCGCCGCCCTGCTTATGCTCCAGTTTTTGCGCGACGAGATCGCTCAGCGCGGTGACAGCCAAGCCCTAACGCCACAGTGAGGCCGCTGTGAGTGCCCAGCCCCACCAGCCTCCCCGGCAGCGCTGGCTTGTCCCCGTAACCATCGGGCTGGCCGTGCTTATAGGGGATCAGCTCACCAAGGCCTGGGCCGCCACCCAGCTCGGCCCGCACCCGCGCGAGCGGGTCCTCGCCGTGATCGGCGACTGGCTGTCGCTGGTCTACTCGCACAATACGGGCGTCGCCTTCGGCCTGTTTCAGAACATGCCACAGCTGTTCACGGCGACCTCGATCCTGATCACGGTGGGGGCGGTCTACGCCTACGCCCACCACATGCCCAGCCACAACCGCGTGGTGCAGATAGCGATGGGGCTGATCGTAGGCGGCGCCCTGGGCAATATTATTGACCGGGTGCGCCTGGGCTATGTGGTCGATTTTATCAGCGTTGGCTGGTGGCCGGTGTTCAACCTGGCCGACAGCGCGATCACCGTGGGCGTCACGCTGCTGGCGAGCTACCTCATCTTCGTCGGCGACGAGCCCGCGCCCACCCCTCGCCCCGCACCTCGTGATGATGGTCTACTGAGCGATCTACTGAGCCGGGATGTTGATTGAGCCTGATACCATCGAGCTGTTTGTCCCCCCCGATAGCGCTGGCCAGCGGCTTGACCGCTTTGTGGCCGACGCGGTCGCCGATCTCTCGCGCTCGTATGTGCAGCAGCTGATCAGCGATGGGCGCATCCGCGTGGACGGCCGCATGGCCCGCTCGAGCCTGAGCCTGCGCGGCGGCGAGCGCGTGCTAGTCACGGTGCCGCCGCCCCAGCCCAGCGCCCTCGTCCCCGAGTCGATCCCCTTACAGATCATCTACGAGGACCCCGACGTGGTGGTGGTCGACAAGCCCGCCGGTATGGTGGTCCACCCCGCCCCGGGCCATGTGGGCGGCACGCTGGCCAACGCGCTGCTGGCGCGCTACCCCGACATGCAGGTGAACGGCAGCGTGCGCCCCGGGATCGTCCACCGGATCGACCAGGGCACCTCGGGGCTGCTGGTGGTGGCCCGCCACGACCGGGCGATGCAGGCCCTGACCGAGCAGCAGCGCGCCCGCACGATGCTCAAGATCTACCTGGCCGTGGTCGAGGGGCGCTTCAAGGAGCCCGAGGGCGTGATCGATGCGCCCATCGGCCGGCACCCAGCCGACAGGCTGCGCATGGCGGTGACGCCGGGCGGGCGCGAGGCCCGCACCCACTACCACGTCCGCGAGGAGCTCGGCAGCTACACGCTGCTCGAGGTGCGCCTCGAAACGGGGCGCACCCACCAGATCAGGGTGCATATGCTCCACCGCAGCCGCCCCGTCCTTGGCGACCCGGTGTACGGCGGGCGCCGTCAGCGGCCCAGCTTCGGCCTGAGCCGACAGTTCCTCCACGCCCACCGGCTGGGCTTCCAGCACCCCGCCGACGGCGTCTGGCGCGAGTTCGAGTCGCCCCTGCCGGCCGATCTGCAGGCGGCCCTCGCGCGGCTGCGCGCCGCGGCCCGGGTCTAGGTAACGCCCGGGGCGGCCCGTACGAGCCACTACTATAGATAACTGTGGTTGTACCGCCTTGTGCTACAATGCTGGCGTGTCGTAGGGCGCATGGTGCGGTATGCGCCACGATACGATGGATGTCCCAGCGCTCTACGCAGTTGTAGGAGGCCGCGCATGCGGAAGAAGATCAGTATTATCGGCTCTGGTTTCGTTGGTTCCACTACAGCCCACTGGTGTGCCGCCGCTGAGCTGGGCGACATTGTCCTGGTCGACATTGTCGAAGGCATCCCCCAGGGCAAGGGCCTCGACCTCTACGAGGCCGCGCCGATCATGGGCTACGACGCCCGCGTCATCGGCACTAACAGCTACGCTGACACCGCAGGCTCGGATGTGATCGTGGTCACCTCGGGCGCGCCCCGCAAGCCGGGTATGAGCCGCGAGGATCTGATCAAGATCAACGCCGACATCACGCGCAGCTGCGTCGGCCAGGCCGCCCCCCTCTCGCCCAACGCTGTGATCATCGTGGTCAACAACCCCCTCGACGCGATGACCTACGTCGCCGCCGAGACCAGCGGCTTCCCCAAGGAGCGGGTGATGGGCCAGGCCGGCGTGCTCGACAGCGCCCGCTACCGCACCTTCATCGCCATGGAGACCGGCGTGAGCGTCGAGGATATCCAGGCGATGCTGATGGGCGGCCACGGCGACGAGATGGTGCCCCTGCCGCGCTTCTCGACCATCGGCGGCATCCCCGTCAGCGAGTTCATCGCCAAGGATCGCCTCGATGCTATCATCGACCGGGCCCGCAAGGGCGGCGGCGAGATCGTCAACCTGCTGAAGACCGGCAGCGCCTACTTCGCCCCCGCGGCGGCCACGGCCCAGATGGTCGAGGCGGTGATCAAGGATAAGAAGCGGGTTATCCCTGTGGCGGCCTACCTCACGGGCCAGTATGGCCTGAGCGATATGTACTTCGGCGTGCCGGTTATCCTTGGCGCGGGCGGCATCGAGAAGATCATTGAGCTGCCCCTCAACGAGGAGGAGCTGGCCCTGCTTAAGAAGTCAGCCGACGCCGTGCGCGGCACCCTCGAGACGCTAAAGACCCTGTAAGCCAGGGATGTAGGGATGAGGGTTGGAGGATGACGATCGCTGCCAGCCTGGCTTCGGCTCATCTTTCACCCCTCATCTTTCATCCTTTGAGTTGGGGGATCTGTGAAGGCGACAACGATGGCCAGCAACCCACCAAGCCCGTCAGGGTCCGGCATGAACCGCTGGCGACTCCTCGGCGGTGAGCGCTTCTACACCTTTGCCCGCTGGCTCACCATCCTGTTGCTCTTCGCGGTCACCAGCTTCCTCACGGATGGCCCGCTCTGGCCTGTGAGCATCACGAGCCCGCCCCTGGTGATCGTGCTGTGGGCCTACACCGCCTTCAGCCTGCTCGCCACCGTGACCACCTTCATCCCCGGCGCTGCCCCGCTTGTCAGCATGGCCTACCTTGTCGATCTGATGTTCATCTCGCTGATGGCCTTCTTCGGCGGCGAGCAGATCGTGATCTTCTTTCCGCTCTACCTGCTGCCGCTGATCAACGCGGCCATCCGACAGCCCCCCGCTATCAGCCTGCTCTCGGGCCTGGTGGCGGCGGTCTTCTACATCGCGGCCTTTATCGGCTGGCGCCGCATCCTGGCCCCCGATGTGGCTCTCGGCCTGCTCGACTATGTGGCCCTCGGCCTGCGGGGCCTGACGCTTAGCTTTGTGCCGTGGATCACCAGCGGCCTGGCCGAGCGCTGGAGCGAGAGCAACCGCGCCAGTGTGGTGCAGGCCCGCCAGGAGGCCGAGCAGGCCCTGACCGAGGCCCGCGCCTACCGTGACCAGATGCGCTCGCTCTACGAGGTGGCCTACACGCTCTCGACCACGGTCGACTACCGGCAGGTCCTCGAGGCGACGCTGCGCGAGAGTCGTAAGCTGACCCCATTCACCACAGGCATGGTGCTGCTCTCGTCCGGCAAGCCCGACGAGCTGTTTGTGGCGGCCAGCCAGTCGGTCAGCATTGTCGATCAGACCCGCCGGATAACCGTCGGGCGCGCGCTGGCGACGGCCCTGCGCAGCCCCGAGGCCAGTATTATCAGCGATATCTCCCACGAGGCCGACCTCCAGAGCTTCGAGTCGCTGCGGGCCTGCCGCAGCGCATGCCTTATGCCCCTGCGGGCCAATCTACGCACCTATGGCCTGATGGTGGTGGCCAGCGACTCGCCCACGGCCTTTACTCCCGAGCAGGTCGAGAACCTGACCGCCCTGGCCAACTATGCGATTATCGCCCTGCATAACGCCCAGCTGATCTTCGACCTCAAGGAAGAGCGCAACAAGCTGATCTCGAAAGAGGAAGAGGTCCGCCACCAGCTGGCCCGCGACCTCCACGACGGCCCCGCCCAGGCCCTGGCCGCGATCACGATGAACGCCGAGTTCATCAAGCGGCTGCTCGAGCGCGACCCGTCGCGGGTGAACGAGGAGCTCGATAAGCTCAGCGCCCTCGCCAAGCGCACCACCTACGAGGTGCGCACCATGCTCTTCGAGCTGCGGCCCCTGGTGCTCGAGACCCAGGGCCTCAAGGTGACGCTCGAGCAGTACCTCGAGCGCTTCAAGGGCAACAACGCTGGCACGGCGATTGTCCTCGAGACCGACGGCGCCGAGGATGTACACCTGGAGACGAAGACCGAGGGCACGCTGTTTAATATCATCCAGGAGGCGGTGAACAACGCGCTCAAGCACGCTAAGGCGAAGCATATCTGGGTGCGCATGCGGCGCGACGGCCGGAACCTGGTGGCCGTAGTGCAGGACGATGGCGTGGGCTTTGATATGCAGAGCGTGCTGAGCACGTACGAGCGGCGCGGCTCGTTCGGCCTGCTGAATATCGACGAGCGCGCCCGTCTGGTTGGCGGCAGCGCCGAGATGGAGTCGGCCCTCGGCAAGGGCACGAAGGTGACAATCGTCGTGCCAATTGAGCAGTAACAGCAAGGCGGCGCCCCGCGCGGGCGCCCGTGAGCTAATGGAAAACCCCTACCTCGACCCCCAGCGCGTCCGGGCGGCCCTGCGGTCCCTTGACCTGCGACCGACGCGGGGGATGGGCCAGAACTTTTTGATCGATGGGCAGGCCCTCGCCTCCATCGTCGGCGCGGCCGACCTCGGCCCTGCCGACCTGGTGGTCGAGGTCGGCCCGGGCCTCGGCGTACTCACCTGGGAGCTGACGCGCCGGGCCGGCCACGTCGTGGCCGTCGAGCTGGATAAACGCCTGGCGTCTCGCCTGCGCGATGAGCTCCCCGGCGCCCCCTTGACGATCGTCGAGGCCGATGTGCTGCGGGTAGCGCCAGGCGATCTGCTGGCGCAGGCCGCCGACCAGCGACTAATGACGAAGGGCGAAAGCCGGTCAGCCGGCGAGTTCGGGCCTGCGCCCTTTGCCCTGCGCCCTTCGTCCTATAAGCTCGTGGCCAATCTGCCCTACGCGATCACCTCGGCGGTGCTGCGGCACTTCCTCGAGTCCGCGGCGCCGCCCGCGCTGAGCGTGGTGCTCGTGCAGCTCGAGGTCGCGCAGCGCATCACCGCCGCCCCGGGCGACCTGAGCGTCCTGGCCCACTCGGTGCAGATCTATGCCGAGCCGGTGATGGTGGCCAAGGTGCCGGCGGCTAGCTTCTTCCCCGCGCCGGCCGTCGACTCGGCGGTGCTGCAGATACGCCGGCGCGCCCGCCTGGCCGTGGAGGTAGACAGCGTAGACCGGCTATTCCGGGTGATCAAGGCCGGGTTCCTCCACGCCCGCAAGCAGCTCGGCAACTCGCTGCCCGGGGGGCTGGCCGCCCTGGGCCATAAGATATCCCGCGAGCAGGCCCAGGCCGCCCTGGCGAGCGCGGGGATCGACCCGCAGCGCCGCGCCGAGACCGTGACCCTCACCGAGTGGGCGCTCGTCTACGAAAGCCTGAAATCCTCCCTGTAGTTATGTTACAATGTTATGTTGACATGTTACTGTGTAAACTACCAGGGAGTACGATAGCAATGACAGAGACGACGCAGACGAAGGACTTTAGCCTCCTCCGCAAGCAGCAGTACGCGAACCTCTTCACCTTCCGCAAGAGCGGCGAGGCGGTCAAGACGCCGATCTGGTTCGCCGAGCGGGGCGGCAAGCTCTATGTGATGACCAGTCACGACTCGGGCAAAGTCAAGCGCATCCGCAACAACGGCAAGGTAGTCGTTGGTCCTTCCGACGCGAGGGGTAAGCCTCTTGGCCCCACGGTCGAGGCCCGCGCGCGCCTGCTTGGCCCGGACGAGATGCCGGTGGCCAAAGAGGCGCTCGATATCAAGTACGGGCTGCTGAAGGCGGTCTTCGACTTCTTCGGCACCGTGAGCGGTATGGAGCGGGCCTGGATCGAGATCACACTCGCCGAGGCGTAAGGCACGCTGCGCGGCGCAGCACAAGCCACGCCTGTGAGCACACGGAGTGACAGTATGACCCGGCGAGACAGCTTCAGCGCTGAGGAGTGGGCGCTGCTGGGGGACGCGCCTCTGGCGGCGGCGGCGGCGGTGGCGGTGGCCTCGCCGGGCGGCGGCAGGCGCGAGGCCGAGGCCATGATGTCGGGCTGGCGCGAGGCGGGCCGACGCTTCGGCGCCAGCGAGCTGATGACCGAGGTGGTCGCGGCCCTGGACCCGGAGCGGCGCGAGGGCGGGGGACAGGGCGCCGGCTACACCTACAACAGCATCGTCGACGAGGCCCTCGACCTATGCGCCCGGGCCGTAGTGATGCTGCGCGATCGGGCCGCCCCCGACGAGTTTGAGGAGTACCGCGCCTTCGTCATCCATATCGCCGAGCAGGTGGCGTGGGCCAATAGCGAGAGCGGCTTCCTCGGTATAGGCGGCGAGGCTATGAGCCGCGACGAGCGCCAGATCATGGGGGCTATCGCCCGGGCCCTGGGCTACGGGCGATAGCTTTACCCCGCGTTAACGCGGCGCCAGCGGCGGACGCTGGCGCGCATACTCTGACAGCCCGAGGTGGGCCTCTTGACAGGGCCTACAAGATAGTGTATAGTTAACACCAGAGAGAGGGCACTGGCCCTCTCTCTCGGGCCCGCCATATAGTGTCACTTAAACACCTTACCAGGGAGCAGCGCTCCCATTTCTTAGGCCCGCAAATAGTGTCATATTAACACCACAGGAGGGCCGCCGTGACCCCGCCTACAATCACCGTAATCATTGCCCAGTGCGTGCAGCGCAGCTTTATCAGCCCCCTGCCCGGGCCGGACCCGCGCCTGAAGCCCTGCCACCTGCACTGCGGCTACGCCAACGCGGTGCGGCTGCTCGGCGGCGGCCCCCAGCGGCTGCCCAACGCGCTCGAGGAGTTCCTCTGGCTGGCCCACGGCGGCGAGAGCGGCAACGTGCCGGGCAGCGAGCACGTCCACGTGATCTACGTGGACGATGAGCACCACGATGATGGCAGCGCGCTGACCCGCCAGCACTTCGAGCTATTTGGCCGCCACTGCGTGCCGGGCGAGGTCGACGAGCGCGGCCTCGAGGGCTACAAGGGCACCGGCCGCACCGCCGAGTGGCGCGATCTGCGCAACGGCCGCACCCACGTCGTGCGCACCCCGGGCCTCAACGACAACATGTTCGGCACCGGCTTCATCCCGGTGCTGACCAGCATCTGCCAGGAGGCCGAGGAGGTCTTCGGGGTGGCGCCCGAGGGGGTGCAGATCCTCAACATTGGCGGGTGGAGCATTATCAAAGAGCTGTTCTGCGGGGTCTGGGAGCTGATGCACCACGGTATCCCCGACTACCGCGACCCAGCGAACCGCGAGGCGACCATCCGCTTCCAGCGCGTGGCCCTCTCGGACGCCCTGAGCTACAGCGTGCAGCGCGAGCACCACAACATCGCCCTCGAGATCACCCAGATGCTCGGCGGCGTGGTGCTGCGCGCCCCCGAAGAGGCGCTGGGGTTCTGCGGCCTGCGACCGTAGGCAAGGTTACGAAAGGAGCGCCCCCGTGGAGATCATGGTCATGATCGGCATCGCCTTTTTCTTCGGCGCCGTGGCCCTGAGCGCAGTCGACCAGCGCAACGCCCCTCCGCCCGCGCCGGTCTTCGTCTTCCGCGCCGAGCCGCTCGAGCGGCTGCCAGTGAGCGACGCCGGCCCGAGCCTGGTAGTGCTGCTCCTGGTGATCGGCGCGGCGATCTGGTTTCTCTGATGGGCTACTTCGACCGGGCCGGGGCGCCACCCGCCATCCCTGTGCCTGCCGGCGCGCAGCTCTGGGATGATGAGGGCGCCCCGACGCTGGCCTGGCGGCGGCCCCTCGGCGGTTGTGACGGCTACGCCGTGCTGCGCGGTGACTCGCCCGAGGCCCTGGCCGAGGTCGCGCGCCTGCCCGCGGCGGCCACACGCTGGCCAGTGCCCGCGGCGGGCGGCCCGTGGCTCGCCGTCGCCTGCCTGCGGGCCGGCATTGTGGGCGCGTCCGGCGCGCCGGTGCGGGTGGCTGCCTGCGCACAGCCAGATTGTGAGGCGGAGCGGACTCCGGTAGAGGATCTGCCCGCGCCGCAGCCTGTGGCTGCGTCCGAGCACGCCTGCCAGTGCTGCACACCACCGCGGCCTCTGGCGCCCGATGATGGCGCCCTGGCCTGCCCGCACACGGGCGAGCTGTACGCGGCTATGGCGACGGGCGGGCTGGCCAGGGCTGCCGCGCTGCCCTTCGGCCTCTGCCGCTGCTGCGAGGTCAGGCAGCCCCTCATCCGCTGTGGCGACGAGGTGACCTGCCTGGCCCGACCTGAGCAAGCCTATATCAGGCAGGGCAGCGTATTCGTGCCGCGCCCGCCAGGCGAGGAGCGCGTAGCGCTGACCGACGCCAATCTTATCGACGCGGCCCTGCGGGCCAACTCGGCCCTGCTGGGCGTGAATGGTGTATTTGTAGGGGGAGGTAACTGATGGATACCAGGACCCTGACGCTGCGCTGCCGCTGCTGTGAGCCCGCTGGCGCCCTGCTGCCACGGGTCGATCTCGAGCCGGGGGTGGCCGTCTGCCCGCGCAGCGGGCGCCTGCATCGGGCCGGCGCCCTGGCCTACGAGCTGATCAGCGAGGGGCCGCCCCTAGCACGCCGCGCCGAGGCCCCGGCCGCGCGGCCGATTGTCCGGATCGACCTGAGCAAAGAGGGGTACGCGTAAGGGTGGAGTTATGCCCCACCCCTATGTGAGCCGCTGATGAAGAGACCGTGAGCCTGCGGTTAGCTTCCACATTATCCACAGGTCATCAACATCGCCGGGCGCGCCTGGGGCCGCTCAGGGGCGGATAAGGAAGCTCTGCTGCTCTTCATAGCGACCGATAGCGCGATACTTGGCGTAGCGGCGCTGCATCAGGGTCGGCAGATCGAGGGCGCAGACCTCGTCGAGGTGGGCGCGCACGCGCTCGCCGACGAGATTGATCGCGGCCAGACTGTCGGCGTGGGCGCCGCCCTGAGGCTCGGGGATGATCTCGTCAATGATGGCAAGCTCGAGCAGATCCTGGGCGGTGAGCTTAAGGGCGCGGGCGGCGTCGGGGGCGCGGGCGGCATCGCGCCAGAGGATAGCGGCCGTAGCCTCGGGCGATGCGACAGAGTAGACCGAGTTCTCCTGCATAAGCAGGCGGTCGCCGACGCTGATTGCCAGAGCGCCACCGCTGCCGCCCTCGCCGATGACGGTGACGACGATCGGCGTGCGCAGAGAGGTCATCACGTAGAGGCTCTCGGCGATAGCGTTGCCCTGGCCGCGCTCCTCGGACTCTTTGTTAGGGTCGGCGGCGGGCGTATCGACAAAGCAGAGGACTGGCAGGCCGAACTTCTCGGCGTGGCGCATCAGGCGCTGAGCCTTGCGGTAGCCCTCGGGGTGGGGCATACCGAAGTTGCGCTTCATATTCTCGCGCGTATCGCTGCCCTTCTGGTGGCCGACCACGACCACGGTACGCCCGCCGAAGGTTGCCATGCCGCCAACCATAGCCGCATCGTCGCCGAAGCGGCGGTCGCCGTGGATCTCGACGAAATCCTCGCAGAGCGCGAAGATATAGTCGAGGGTGTGGGGGCGCTGAGGGTGGCGGGCCCTCTGAACACGATCCCACGGGGTCAGCTCGACCGTGACATGCGAGGTATCAAGCTGATCCATTAGGCCCTCCCAGTGGCATAGGTCGGGGCGGGTGTGACAGGCTCGGCGGGCTCGGCAGGGCGCGGGCGGCCACTGAAGAGCCTGAGCAGGCGGGCCACGGTATCGCGCAGATCGCTGCGCGCAACGACCATATCGATCATGCCGTGATCGAGCATAAACTCGGAGGTCTGGAAACCGGCGGGCAGCTTCTGGCGCATGATCTGCTCGATCAGGCGCTTGCCGGCAAAGCCGATGTTGGCGCCCGGCTCGGCGATGATGACATCGGCGACCGATGGGTACGAGGCGGTGACGCCGCCGTAGCAGGGGTCGACAAGGATGGCGATGTGGGGCTGCCTGGCCTCGGCGAGGCGGGTGAGGGCCATCGTCACCTTGGCCATCTGCATCAGGGCGATCACGCCCTCTTGCTGGCGAGCGCCGCCCGAAGTGTTGACCGTCAGCAGGGGGATGCCCAGGTCGGCGGCGCGCTCGGCGGCGCGGGCCATCTTCTCACCATAGACGCTGCCCATCGATGAGCCCATGAAGGCGAAGTCGCCGACGCCGATGGCAAGCCAGAGGCCATTGATGCTGCCGACGCCCGAGATGACCGCGTCGGTCATGCCGGTGCGCTGCTGCGACTTCTTGAGCTTGTCGGCGTAGGCCTCGTCGGGGGTGACAAAGCCCAGGGGATCTGTGGGCAGCAAGTTCGAGTCTGTCTCGCTGAATGAGCCGACATCGAGCAGGCCTATCCACTCGCGGGCGCTCATGCGCATATGGTGCGAGCACTTCGGGCAGACCTTCAGGTTATCGTTCAGCTCCTTCTTGTAGATGATCTCGCGACAGGATGTACACTTCACCCAGAGGTCGTCAGGGATCTGGGTCTGCTCTTGCGGGCCCTGCTCCGATGCGAAGCCCTTCCTGGTGCGGCGGAAAAACTCTTTCACGTCCTGGTTTCTTTCTGGGGTCGCACCCCTTGGTCAGGCCCGCAGGCTTTGTGCTTATTCTCACAGCCGGGTTGTGTGTACATTATAACATCTATCACAAAGCTCCGGCACTAGCATGGTTAGTGGAGCCGCCCATCCGATTGTATAGGTGCTGTTGCTCGCCCAACTTTGTCTGGCGAGACGCGAGCGGCTTTGCGGGGGCTCCGCGCTCCCACGCCCTCTCCCATCTTGCTGGGTCGGCAGGGGCGTAGCGAGCGCGGAGCCCTCCGAAGAAAATCCTCCTGCCCGTCAGAGCAGATCGAACGAGGCGCTAATGCTCGATAGGGTAGCCGGCCGAGGCCCAGGCGCGCATGCCACCCTCGACATTACGCAGGCCTGCGTAGCCGTTCGCGGCTAAGGTCTCGCAGGCGACGCGGCTGCGGTTGCCCGAGCGGCAGATGCAGACGATGGGCGTGTCTTTGGGCAACTCGCCCAGGCGCGCCTGGACCTGGTCGACCGGGATGAGCAGCGAGCCCGCGACGTGCCCGTCGCCGGTGTACTCCTCGGGGGTGCGCACGTCAAGGAGCAGAAGCTTCTCGCCGGAGTCGAGGGCGGACTTGAGATCCTGGACGCTGATGTTTGTGAACGGCTCGACGGCGGCGGGGGCGGTGGTCGGGGCGGTGGGGGCGGTGGTCGGGGCGGCGGCCGGGGCGGCACCCCCACAGGCGCTCAGCATTGCGATGGCCAGCGCGGCCAGCAAGGGCGCCGCGATAGCCCGGAAGATTCTGCCCATAGGTCCTCCTTACTCCTGGTCATATAGCCGAACATAGTATACCCCCCCGGCGTATGCCGCAGGTTAAAGGATCTCAACAACCGAAGGCAATCTCGGGCGCGCCAAACTCCAGATCCGCTAAGGATCGCTTGTATGCGCGGGTGCTATAATGGGAGCGGGTCAGGCGCCGCCCCTGTCTGTCGCGCCCACCAGACTGAGGGACACCTTAGCAATGAGCACCGGGCAGATCTCCCCGAACGATCAGCAGACCATCAAGGCCGCGTGCGACGTCCGCCTGCGCACAATTTTCCAGAGCGGCACGCCGGTCTGGATCATCGACGAGCAGTACGACCCAATCGGGCCTATCTGGGGTGTCAACCTTGTCTGCCAGGGCGAGCGGGGGCGCTGGATGAAACGACGCTATCGCTACGATATCCCGAGCGACACTCTACAGTATGCCGGCGAGCAACCCGCCGCTGACAGCGAGCTCCTGGCAGCGCGAAGGGGCGGCAAGCGCCTCTAGCGGGTCATCCGTCGGTGGCTTCGTTATGCCGGCGAGCGCCGCCGGCAAGCCTGGGAAAGGGTGCTTTGGAGGGGCCGCGCCCTCCAAACCTCTCCGCTATGGCGACAGCAAATAACCCACTAGAAGCACCGAGGCGAGCGCATGTCCACACAATCGGCTGAGGCCACACAGAAGCCAGCGCTGTCACGGCGCACGAAGGTTGCCCTGGTCCTGATCGGGGCGCTGGCCGTGATCGTGGCCATCCTCAGCCTGAACAGCGGCGATGAGGTGAGCTACCTGACGGGCGGCTCGAGCGTGCTAGTGCTGGCCCTGCCCGTCTTCCTGACCGGCCTGCTCAGCTTTCTCTCGCCCTGCACGCTGCCGATCCTGCCGGCCTACTTCGCGGTGACGTTTCAGGCCAAGCGCAGCAGTATCTTTCTGATGAGCCTGGCCTTCTTCCTGGGGCTGGCGACGACCCTGACCCTGCTGGGCGGGGCGATCAGCGCCCTGAGCGGGATGCTCTTCGCCTTCAAGGACTCCCTGATGGTGATCGGCGGGGTGGTGATCATCATCTTCGGCGTCCTTGGCATCTTTGGCATGGGCTTCGCGGGCATGCAGATCAACGAGCGCCCGGCCACCACAATGCTCGGCTCGTACCTCTACGGGGCCACCTTCGCCCTGGGCTGGACGGCCTGCGCCGGGCCACTGTTCGGCACCTTTATGACCATGCTGGCGGCCTCGGGCAATGTGGCGGTGCTCCAGGGCGCGGTGCTGGCTTTTATCTACGCTGTGGGCCTGGGCCTGCCGCTGATCGTCATCGCGACCTTCTTCAACCGCCTGGGGCGCGGGTCGCGCTTCTGGAGCTTTATCAGCGGCAAGGGCTACGCGGTGACGCTCTTCGGGCGCGAGATCTACTTCCACACGGTCAGCGTGCTGGGCGGCATGCTGATGATTGTTATGGGCGTGATGCTGGCGACAGGCCGCCTGGAGCTGCTGACCCAGAAGGCCAGCGGCAGCAGCTTCGCGACCTGGTTCACGACGATCGAGACAAGCATCAGCAGGATCTTCGGGCTGCAATGAGCGCGGGGCGACGTTTTAGACGGGAAGGCACACAGCACCGTGAGCGCGGAGAACCCATCTCGGCGGAAGAACGGCAGAATCATATACGCCGCCGGGGGCGTCGTCTATAGCTACGACCCTGACGGCGCCCTCAAACTGCTGCTGATCCACGACCGCCACAAGGCGTGGACGCTGCCCAAGGGCCATCTCGAGCCCGGCGAGGTAGACGAGATTGCCGCGGTGCGCGAGATCGCCGAGGAGACCGGCGTAGCCTGCGAGATCGAGCACCTGCTGACCAGGGTGCGCTACCCGATCTACAGGCGGGGCGTGTGGCGCGACAAAGAGGTGGCCTACTTCCTCGCCCGGGCCCCCTATACCCCGCCGACTCCGGCCACCGACGAGGGCATCGTCGTGGCTGCCTGGGTCGCCCCCGCCACCGCCCTGCGCACGCTCACCTACCCCCAGGTGCGCGCAGTGGTCGAGCAGGCCCTGAGCGTCCTTCAGCCCTAGTGGTGGCCTGACAACCCTGTTGCGGGGAGGACAGGCGCCCTCCCCAAGCCCCTCTCAGACGCTCAAATAGCTCGGACGCAGTACTAGCCCTCTACGTCCCGGTCGATGCGCGGCAGCACGATCCCCCGCTGGCCCTGGTACTTCCCCTTCTTATCGGCGTACGAGGTCTCGCAGGGCTCGTCGCCCTCGAGGAAGAGCACCTGGCCGATGCCTTCGTTGGCGTAAATCCGCGCCGGCAGGGGCGTCGTGTTGCTGATCTCGATAGTTACGTAGCCCTCCCATTCCGGCTCTAAAGGGGTTACATTAATAATTATACCCACTCTTGCGTATGTTGATTTCCCAATCACAATACATGACACAGCCCTTGGAATACGAAAGCGCTCAACTGATCGTGCAAGCGCAAACGAGTTTGGCGGAATGTCGATATGATCAACTTTCATATCAACAAACGAGCGAGGATCGAGATTCTTCGGATCAACGACGACATTCCAGACATTTGTAAAAACCTTGAATTCATCGGCAACACGCATATCGTACCCGTATGACGTCAGCCCATACGAGATAACACCCTCGCGGACTTGTCCATCTACAAAGGGCTCGATCATACCGTGCTCAAGGGCCATCTTGCGGATCCAGCGGTCGGCTTTGATTGGCATTGCACGCTCCGTCTAAACCGGGCAGCACACAAACGGGTGCACTACACGAAATCGGCTCCGTCAAGGGCGACTACAGCGCCAGCTCGCGGTCCTGCCGGTAGGCCTCGGGGCGCCCGAGGGCGAGGGCCAGCTCGGCCTTCTGCAGCTCCTGGCCAAGGTAGAGGCCGTGGCTCATCTCGCCGACGTAAGGGGCGAGGGCGACGCCCAGCTCGCGGGCAGACGTGGCGCTGAGGGTCTGCAGGTGCTCGCCGCCGGGGGTGTAGTGGCGCACGACGATCTCGGGCGGCTCAAGGGCGATCACGAACGAGCCGCGGGCGTCGCGGGTCAGGCGCGGGTCGGCGGCGCGGTAGTGGTGGGCCGCGAGCTCCTCGGCGCGCGCCCAGTCGTGGGCGTAGATGTGGGCCGAGTGCGAGAGGATGGCCAGGTCGCCCACCTCGGCCGCGAGCGCGCCCGCGATCTCGCCCTGGAGGGCGCGCAGCCCGTAGGCGTTGCCCGCCCAGGCGCGATAGATGTCGTGCGAGCGGAAGTAGGCGGTCAGGTGCAGGCGCCCGTCGCGCAGGCGGGCCTGCACCAGGTTCAGGCAGGGCGGGCTGGCGCTGCCCGCGTCGTGCGTGGGGCTCCAGAGGGCCGCGACGGCGCGGCGGCTCTCGCCGGCAGAGCGCAGGTCGGCCACGATGGCCGCCACCTGGTCGATGGCGCCGCCGAAGGCCCGCAGCCGCGAGCCGTAGGTGTAGCTCACCCCAGGGGCCTGCTCGGCCTGGAGGAACTGGCCCAGGTAGCCGCTGTAGCCCCCGCCGGGCAGGCGCTCGCCCAGGCTCTCGCGGGTGAAGGGCATCCACTCGGCGTGCGAGAAGCGCGCCGGGTCGGCGGGCTCGTCGCTCACGATCGTCAGCACGTCGAGCAGCTCGCGCTGGTCGGAGCTGTGCTGGGTGCCGGTGCGCTGCCCGAAGCGCATGACGTGCCAGAGCAGCCGGAGGTAGGCGGCGCGCACGGTGGGCGCGCGCAGCAGCAGCCCGGCCGCGGCGGCGGGCAGGGCCTCGGCGGCGGGCTCGCTGTAGGGGAAGATCAGGGGCGCCTCGGCCCAGGGCGCGGCGGGGCGGCGCAGGCCACCAAGGATGGCCGCGATCTGCGCGGGGCGCAGCGTGTCGCGGTGGTCGTGGAGCGCCACGCCGCGCCGCAGAAGCTCAATCGCCTCGGGCGGGATCTCGGGGTGCAGCCGGGTGCCGTCGCCGACGATGCGCCCGTGCTCGTCAAGACCGTCGCGCAGCAGGGCGGCCAGGGCGGCGCCGCTGCCGGTCATATCCTTCCCGCAGAGCACCAGGTCGGTGATGGTGGGTCGCGCGAGCAGGTTGCGCACAATGAAGCTGACCCCGTCGCGCGAGTAGAGGTTGCCGGCCACCGCGTAGCTGCCGGGGTCGAGCGCGGGCAGCACCCGATCGCGCGGCGTCCACAGCAGGCATAGGCCGACGCCCGACTCAGGGCTGCCCAGACTCAGGCTCTGGGCGAAATAGAGGGGCCAGGACATAGGCGGCTCCTGCCGAAGCATGCGAGGATGGGCTAACGGATCGGTACATTATAAACGGAGCGCGGCCGCAGGCTGGCAGAGCTGGGGTGTAGCCCAAGTACTAAGACCGGATAGGACCATGGGGCCATTTCTAAACAATGTGTCATCATGGTAAAAATTTAGTTAAGAAACCCCCAGGAGTCACTATGACAGAACGCGAGCTGATCGGACGTGTCGAGGCCATGATGGACACGAGCGTGCTGCGCGAGTTCTTGACGATGCTCGGCCCCGAAGGGTCATCGCTGCTGCGCGGCCTTGTCGAGACCTATCTGAAGGAGGCGCCGCCCGTGATCGAGGATCTGGGCGAGACGCTTGGGCACGCCGACCACGCCGGGGCGGCCCGACTCGCCCACCGGCTGAAGGGCAGTAGCCTGAGCATCGGGGCGAGCCGCCTGGCGACACGCTGCGGCGTCATCGAGGAGATCTGTAACGTCAGGCTGACGCCGCCAGCCGCCGCCTATGCCGCCCTTATCGCCGACTTCACCGAAACCAGGCGGATGCTCAAGGCGTTTCTCAAAGAGATCGCGTAGCGGGCCGCTTGTGTTCGGCGGTGCCATTCCGTGATCCGTATGGCAATCGGCAAAACAAGCGGCCCACGAGCGGCGAGGCTTCACCCGTGAGGAGGCCAGGCTACCCTCTCGCCCCGCGATTAGAGCGGCGGGATGACTGGCCCAAGGGCCTGCTCGACCGCGTAGGCGGCCCTGAGCAGCGTGGCCTCTTGCCAGGGGGCGGCTACCAGCTGCACGGCGAGGGGCAGGCCGTCGGCGCCCAGGCCCGCGGGCTGGGTGAGGGCCGGCCAGCCCAGGCAGTTGAAGGGGATGGCGAGCGCGTTGGCGGCGGGCACGCCCAGGTCCGGCACCGGCCCGGCGTGGATCGGCCCTAGCAGCACGTCTACCTGGCCGAAGATGGCGCCGGCCGCCCGCCGCAGCCCGGCCCGGGCCTGCTGGGCGCGCACGAAAGCCCCCGACTCGTAGGCGAGGGCGGCCAGCACCCGCTGGCGCATGAACTCGCCGTAGTCGTCGATGCGCGCGCGCAGCCAGGGCAGGTGCAGGGCCGCGGCCTCTAGGGCCAGGATGGCGCCGCCGAGCACCGTCGCGGCGGTCACCGCGGTCGCTATGGCCTCGGTCATCGCCCAGAAGCTCGGGGAGAAGCCAAGCAGACTCAGTATCGCCCACAGGACGCACAGCGCAATCATGCCAAACAC
>JAAXUL010000456.1 GCA_013336035.1 Chloroflexales bacterium | reverse complement strand
AGCAGCTGGAGGCTGCCCACAAGCAGGCGCAGGTGCAGCTGCGGCGGGTCGCCGGGCAGCGGGCGGGAAGGCTGGCTCACGGCGCCTCCAGCAGGTGGCGGAAAGGCGAGAGCTGGCGCAGCCCCTCGGCGCGCCACTCTTCGCCGGTCTCGCCAGCCTCCAGCGCGGCCAGCCGCTCGCGACAGAGGATCTGCAGCAGCAGCGGCCAGCTCTCGCTGCGGGCCAGGATCCACTCGATGTCGACATCAGCGAAGACGATTGGCGCGCACGCCACCAGCGCGCGAGCCTCGGGCTCGCTGAGCGGGCCGAGGGTGGTGGTGTAGCCGAAGATATTGAAGAATGGCGAGCTGAGACCGCCTCGCGCGGCCAGGGTCTCCGGCGCGGCGCTCGACGCCAGCACAAAAGCCAGCTGACCCGCGGTCTGGCTCGTCGCCAGCGAGCGCATGCCCTCCCAGAAGCCGTCGTCAAGCTCGTGGTAGCGCTGGAGCGCCACCTCGATCTCGTCGAGCAGGATCACGGTTGGCCCATGGAGGCCGCCGTCGACTGCCTCCATGAAGCCGTCCAGGTCGCAAGGCGTGGGCTGTGGCAGGCCCAGCTGGCCGAGCAGCGAGCGCAGCAGCCCGGCGCGTGTGCCCAGCCGCGGATTCTGGAAGTCGATGAAGGCCCAGCGGTAGCGCCCCGGCTCGGGCAGCCAGTCGGTCCGCTGGCCGGGACGCAGCTGCGAGGAGGGCGCCGTGCAGATTGTGCGCAGGTGGTGCAGCAGCGAGGTCTTGCCGGCGCGCCGACGGCCCACGATAGCGGCATTTTGCAGCGGGGCGCGGCGCAGCAGGCCGAAGATGCGGCCCAGCTCGCGCTCGCGGCCGAAGAAGTGGCGCGGATGGAGCACCGGTGGGCCGGCCAGGAAGGGCGGCAGCTCGGCAGCGGGCGGCGGGGCTGCTGGCTGCGCTGCAGGCGCCGAAGCGGTGGCCAGGCTCTCCACGCCGATGCGCCGATAGAGCGCCACTGTCTCCGGGGCGGGCTCAACCTCGAACTGCTCAGCCAGCACGCGGCGGCAGATCTCGAACTGGGCCAGGGCCGCGCTACGCTGTCCGGCGAGGGCCAGCAGTAGCATCAGCTGGCGGTGGGCCTCCTCGCGCCAGGGGTCGAAGGCCAGCAGGCGGCGGGCATAGGCCAGGCCCCGTCCATGCTCGGCGCGGTCAGTGTGATACACCACCAGGCGCTGCAGCGTGTCGAGCACCTGCTGGCGCAGCCGCTCGCGCGTCGCCACGACCCACTCATCGAAGAAGGGCGCGTCGCGCAGGTGGAAGTCCTCGAGAAACTCGCCCTGATAGAGCTCCACGGCCCGCTGCAGCGGCGCGGGGTCGGCCGCGCCCTGTGCGGCGTGCAGCGCCCGCTGGAACTGCTCGGTATCGAGCCGGTACGGGCTGGCGCGATCGAAGGCGATCGTCTCGCGGGTGACGCTGAGGTGCGGCGCCAGCCGCTCGCGCAGGCGCATCAGGACGACACGCAGGTTGCGGCGCGCATCCTCCTCGAGCAGCTCGCCCCAGAGCAGCCCAGCGAGAGCCTGGCGCGAGTGCGGGCGGCCGGTCACGGCCAGGTAGCAGAGCAGGGCACGGGCCTTGGCGGACGAGAGGTCGGCCAGTGGGTCGTCGCCATAGGCGAGGCGAAGCCCACCGAGGAGTGTCAGCTGGAGCTCCGCCAATTCGCCAGCTCCCTACGCAGGTCGCCGGGCGACGCGCGTGGCAATCACGCGGGAACGGCAGCACGGGAAAGAAACGCAAACGCAGCGCCAGATCAGCGCTCGATCGACGCCCCAAAAACGGCGGCCCGGTATGCTCAGATTATAGACCGGCCGACGCTGAGCTGTCCAGAGGCCACCATGCTGAGAACGCCGCCACACTATCAGGTCTATCTGTTACGCATCTGGGAGGAGCGTGGGCTCGCCCCCACAGCGCGCCCGGTGTGGCGGCTCAGCCTCGAAGCGATCGCGAGCGGCCGGAAGTACGGGTTTGGGTCGTCCCAGGAGCTGCTGGCTTTCCTGGAGCGACAGATCGCCGCAAGCACCCTTGAGGGGCCCGCGGACGAGGAGGCGGCAGTCTAAGCACTGCCCTCCAGCCAGCGCAGCTATCACGGTTCTATCGATCAAGGAGCACGACAATGGCTGAGACACGGATCTACTCACGCATCAAATCGCACCAAGACGCCGATGGCGACTGGCTGCCCGAGCCCGGCTCCGACACCGACACGCATACGATCGTGCTGCTCGCCGGGCAGAAGTTCGCCCGCTACGATCTGATGAAGCTCGAGGGCGGCTGCAGTGTGAAGAGCGTGAAGGAGGCGGATGGAGTCGTCACAATCGAGGTCGACTGGTACCATCTGCCGCTGGAGCGGGCCCGCTACCATCTGCGAGGCTACGCTGGCGACATCAAGGCGGTGAAGATCGCCTTCGGCAGCAATGCCTGGTTTGAGCGCGCGCGCGATGTGATCAAGCAGGGGCTCCCACTCGATATCACCGTCTCTGGCCCGGACGCGCGCGAGCTCTGGCGCCAGCTCAGCCTGCTCCCCGGAGCTAACCCTAACCTGCGCTCGCGCTCAAGCCTGGCCCGTGTGTTCGATGACGGCGACGAGGTGGATGGCGCAGTCGTCCACGATAGCGGTGGAGCCCCCACCATTCCGCGCCTCGCGGACGACCCGGGCGGCCCCATCCGCCTGGCTGCACCCACACCTGAGGGGAGCGCCGCCGATCCTAGCGGCGGCATGATCACGGTGAGTATTATCGCTATCCTCGCCGGGACAGTAATGTTCGCCATCCTCGCCTGGCTGCTGAAGGAGGCGATCGACGCCGGCTATTTTGCCGACGCCGACTTCACTGGAGGCAACCCTCCCCAGGTGAATATCGTATTGAAGCCCGGCAACGGTTAGGAGTGACCGAGCTTCAACGAGCCGGGGCGGCCCTTCAGCCGCCCCGGCCCAATCGCTCACGAAAGGATGACTACCATGGGTACCATATACAAACACTGTATCGACCGCCTGCTCCCCGAGGCGCAGCTGCGCGACATGGCCTATGTTGCGCGGGCGATCGCTGAGAACCCGGCGAACCAGGTCGCCGACACGGCTGCGGTGCAAGCTCTGCCTGAGGCTCGCCTGCGTCGCGCCCGGCAGGCCCTGGGCAGCCTTCAGCAAAGCTCTGCACTCCAGCAGGCCAGCGCGTCCGCCGCGCCGCAGGGAGCGCTGATAGCAGCAGCCGCCAGCCCGGAGGTGCGCGAGGCCGTGCGCAAGCAGCTCGATACGGCCGGGTTGCCCGCCCTCGACCAGCTCGGGCCGGAGTCGGTCGGTATGAGCCTGCCGATCTTCATGGCCCTGCTGACCGGCAAGCTCTGGCAGCCTGGCCGTACGCTGCGCGTCGCCTTACTCGACGGCACTCCTACGGCCCACGCGAAGGTCCAGAGCTACGCCGAGGAGTGGACCAGGCATGCCAACCTGCGCTTCGAGTTCTACGCCCCAAGTGCCGACGCCGAGATCCGTATCACGCTCAGGCCGGGAGGTTCGTGGTCGTATATCGGCACTGATGCGCTTTCGGTGAGCAAAAGCGAGCCGACCATGCAGCTCGGCTGGGTCAACGAGTGGACCAGCGACGACCAGATAGCCCGCGTGGTGATCCACGAGTTCGGCCACGCTCTCGGCTGCATCCACGAGCACCAGAGCCCGAGCGGCAGCATCCCCTGGGACCGCGAGGCGGTGTACGCGGCCTATGCCGGCGCCCCCAACTTGTGGTCGCGCGAGATGGTGGACCGCAACATCTTCCAGACCTACGACCACAACCTCCTGCGCTACAGTGAGTTCGATCGGGCCTCGGTGATGCTCTACCCGGTGCCAAACGAGCTGACCATCGGCGACTACGAGGTCGGCTGGAACAGCGCGCTCTCGGAGACCGACCGGCGTTTCATCAGCGAGGTCTATCCGAGCAATGGTGTCACGGACGGCGGCGAGGCGGGGAGTGTGGTGGGTCGGAGCCTGGTGGCGGGCGGAGAGTGGCTGGCCGCGGCGATCGGGCAGGCGAACGAGGTGCAGGAGTTTGCGCTCGCCGTGGCCGAGGCAGGATCCTATGTCATCGAGACGCGCGGCACTACTGACACCGTGATGAAGCTCTTCGCCGAGGGGCGTGGCGAATCGATTGCTGAGCATGACGATATCAGCAAGATCCACCCCGTCAATCGCAATGCGCGGGTGAGTAAAGAGCTTGGCGCGGGCAGCTACCGGGTGTGCGTCTATGGCTACAAGCAGACTACGGGCGCCTTCGAGATCCGCGCCCGCCGCGCGCCCTGATAGCCATCACACCGCTCGCAAGCCCCGCTTGCGGCCTTCAATCCGTGAGTAAAAGGCGAGGGGATTGCCAGGCAGGGCGCCCTACCATGCTCTGCCTGGCAATCCCTGTGGGTATTCGAGCCTCTATACCATCCCACAATTGTTTGCGGGTGACTCCACCGCTCTGTTGGTGCCAGTGCCCCGAGCATAGGAGAGGTCTGACACTCAAATTTCGCGCGAAATTCGGGGGGATCAAACGCTATGCCCCGGATTAGATCGGCATTATGCGCCCATAGAGCTTCCGCTACCCTACTGGCATAACCGATGTCGGATAGAAACAAGCTCATGCTTGTCCGATTTCAACCAAGCACGGGTATCAAATGCCGTGCGACCCCTTCGTAGCCCGTGAGTAGGTCGTTGATGAAGCCTGTGCCGCCTTCAGGCAACCACCCTTGGCGCCCTCAAGATTTGCTACCCCGGGAATTTCGCGCGAAATCAGAGTGACAGCTTCCTACTATCTGTAGCACTTGCTGAATTCGTCCAACGGCTGAGCAGTAGTCATCGTGCGCTATTACCGTCAATTCCTCTCACCACACGCTAGCCACATGGTAGAATGACGGTCCACTCTTCATAACTCCTGTGAGTTTGCTAAAGAAGCAGGAGGGGGTAATGTTATGCGGCGTAATCTCGTTATTGCACTGTCCATTATTGCTGTACTGGTTCTTGTTACAGGACTCGTCCAATGGCTTATTTCCGTGCCAGCCTTCCCACAATGGACAGGTCTTGGTGAGCACACTGCTTGGGATCTGGCTGACTTATTGATTGTGCCCCTTGCGCTTGCCTTAGCGGCTACGTTTTTTACTGCGCGAGAGCGCGATAACGACCGACATATTGCTCGGGACCGTGATGAAGAAGGGTTACTTCAGACCTATTTTGGTAGTATGACAGAGTTAATATTGGAAAAGGGGCTACGTGAACATGTAGAGAAAGACGATGCCGAAGTATTTATTCTTGCACGTGCAAGAACAGTTGCAACATTATCGCGGTTAGCTGACGTTCAGCGTCGTAATACCCTTCTTCGATTTCTACGAGATGCTAAATTGCCATTACTTCGTGGGGCATTGAGTGAAAATATAAAACTTTCTAGTACCGACCTGCAAAAGGCGACACTACGAAAGGCCGACCTACAAGGGGCTGATCTGCAAGGGGCTGATCTGCAAGGGGCCGACCTGCAATGGGCCAACCTGCGAAGGGCCGACCTACAAGGGGCAGATCTGCAAGGGGCCGACCTGACTTGGGCCGACCTGCGGGGAGCCAATGTGCGCGAGGCCGACCTGGTAGGGGCCGACCTGCGAATGGCTGTCCTGATAGGGGCCGACCTGCGCGGAGCCAACGTGCGCGGAGCCAACCTGCGCGGGGCTGACCTGCGCGGGGCTGACCTGCGAGAACCCTACTTGCGACAAATCTACCTGCGATGGGCTGAGCTGACAGGGGTTGACCTGCGAGGACCCTATCTGAGACGAGCCTACCTGCTTGGGGTGAGACATGATGCACATACTCGTTGGCCCAAAGGCTTTCCGCCACCTGCGACGGATGGCTTTCCGCCACCTGCGAGTGCAAGTATGGTTAATGAGGTGACAACTGAGAGCACCGATGACAAGCAAGGTAAGGGTGGTACTTTACGCGAAGGTACCGAGAAACCTGCCCGGTAGGGCCGTTAATCGGCAGCCACGGCGGGCGGTGGGGCGAACTGGGTGAGGGTGTAGCCGAGCTTCTCCGCGTGGCGGGCCAAGCGGTGCACATCCCGCTCACGACGCTTCTGCTCATAGGCCTCGGCCTGCTCTCCCACAAAAGCTTCCCCGTACTTCAAGAGGTGGTAGACGGTGCGGGCAATTTTGTGCGCGGTTGCCACAATCGCTTGCTGCGGCCCCTTACGCGCACGCATCGACCGGAAGTAAGCTCCGAACACGCTAGGCCCTGGCACAGGATTCGTGACACCAGGGGCAACATTCCGTGATGATCATCACAAACAGTTTGGTTTTTTGGCTCGTCGCCTACCACCAGAGGCTCTTGTTATCTCGGCGAAGCCAGTTTTGACAGATCAAAGCTCCTGCGCAGCGCCACGTGCAGCGTGTCACCTAAATTTGGCCCCAACTACCCACGGGTTGCGCAACGAGCTTTAGGGCGCGGGCGTGGAGGGCAGCACAAGAGCGGCGGCCAGGGCTGGTGCAATCCCATACACCATCACCC
>JAAXUL010001285.1 GCA_013336035.1 Chloroflexales bacterium | reverse complement strand
GAGCCCGTCTGGGCTATCGGCACCGGCGATACCGCCACCCCCGCAGACGCCCAGGCTATGCACGCCTTCATCCGCGGCCAGCTGCGCGCGCAGTTCGGCCCCGATGTGGCCGACGCCGTGCGCATCCAGTACGGCGGCAGCGTCAAGCCCGATAACGTCGACGAGCTGATGTCCCAGCCCGACATTGATGGCGCGCTCGTGGGCGGCGCCGCGCTCAAGGCCGATAGCTTCTTACGCATCGTGCATTTTCAATGATGGGAGACGGCCCGCGTCAACATAAGGGCGCAGAGGCAGGAGGCGGGCGTACCCCCGTCCCCTGCCTCTTTGTTGTCTGCAGCCGTCCACCCCGGTTTCAATAGGAAGAAACAATGACCGAGATTCTGATCATCCTGGCCCTTGCAGTCGCCAACGGAGTTTTCTCCGGCACCGAGCTGGCGATGCTCTCGGCCCGCCGCAACCGCCTCGAGCAGCGCGCCGAGGATGGCGACAGTGGCGCTGCCGTGGCCATCAGGCTCCAGGATGATCCCGACCGCTTTCTCGCAAGCGTGCAGGTTGGCATCACGCTGATCGGCACCCTCAGCGGCGTCTTCGCCGGCGCAGCCCTCGCCGACCAGATCGCGCCGGCGCTCAAAGATCTGCCCTACATCGGTGGCGCCGCCGCCGAGGGCGTCGCCCAATTCCTGGTCGTGCTGCTGGTGACCTACCTCTCGCTCGTTCTCGGCGAGCTGGTGCCCAAACGCATCGCTCTCCAGAGCGCCGAGGCCATCGCCGCCGCAATGTCGCGCCCTATGACCGCCATCGCCGCGCTCAGTACCCCGGTGATCTGGCTGCTCAGCGCCTCGACCAACCTGATCTTGCGCCTGATCGGCCGCGACAATGTGCCCGAGGAGCGCGTCACCGAGGAGGACATCAAGGCGCTGGTGCGCGAGGGCACCGAGGGCGGGCTGGTCGCGCCCCAAGAGCAGGCTTTCATCGAGAGCATCTTTAAGTTTAGCGACCGCGCTGTGCGCCATATCATGACGCCCCGCCGCGATGTCGAGATGGTCGAGGCTGACGCTGTGCTGCACGAGGTCATCGACGAGCTGCTCGAGAGCGGCTACTCGCGCTTCCCGGTCTACGAGGACATCCCCGACCAAGTCGTCGGCATCGTCCACGTGCGCGATCTGCTGATGCTCTACCGGCGCGAGGGCGAGCAGGCCAAGGTGCGCGAGGTGCTCGCCCCCCCGGTCTATGTGCCCGAGAATAGCCGCGCCTCGGCCCTGCTGGCAACCTTTCGCAAAAGCCGCCGCCATATGGCCATCGTCGTCGGCGAGCTCGGCGGCATCGAGGGCGTGGTCACTCTCGAGGACGTGCTCGAGGAGATCGTCGGCGAGATCGACGATGAGTTCGACGAGGCCTCGACCGAGCCAGTGGTGCGCCGCGAGGACGGCTCGCTCCTCGCTGAGGGCTCTCTGCCCATCGATGAGGTCAAGCACCTGCTCGATGTCGAGGCTCTGCCCGACGAGGAGACCTACCGCTACGATACGCTCGCCGGCCTGGTGATCTCGCTCCTCGGCCAGATCCCCTCTACCGGCGATGTGACCCGCTGGGGCGGCTGGCGCTTCGAGGTGATCGATATGGACGCCCTGCGCGTCGACAAGGTGCTGATCTCGCGCGACGAGGCGACGCGCACCGCGTAGACCACGCACCCCATGCGGCTGACGCCCATGCTATACTGAGAGCCGTCAAATGCCCGCAACCTCGCGGGTCCGCGCGCCGTCCCATAGGGCAGGAGTCTGACCTCACAATGGTGCTGGCCGACGCCGCACGCGCCGCCAGGAGGAGCTTGTATGGCCGGTGAAGTGAACCTGCGGGCCACCCTCGCCCGCCCGTATCTTGCCGCGACGACCACGCCCCAGGTCGCCTACGCCCTGATCGAGGTGCAGCCGACACAGGTGGTCGCCCAGGTGCGGATGCCGGTCAACGTCTGCTTTGTGCTCGACCGCAGCGGCTCGATGAAGGGCGAGAAGATCGACCGCGTGCGCCATGCCACCGCGTTGGCCATCGACCTCCTCGACACCAAGGATATCGCCGCGGTGGTCATCTTCGACCACCGCACCGAGGTGCTGGTGCCCGCCGGCCCGGTCGGCGACCGCCGGGTCGTCAAAGAGCGTATCGCCCGCATCCGCGACGCCGGCGGCACCAAGATCGCCCCCGCCCTCGAGAAGGCTCTGGTCGAGATCCAGAAAGATCGCAGCGGGGCCATCCGCCGCCTGGTGCTGCTCACCGATGGCCAGACCGAGAATGAGGACGATTGCCTCCGCCGCGCCGCGGACGCCGGCCGCATCGGCGTGCCCGTCACCGCCCTTGGCGTGGGCAAGGACTGGAACGAGGATCTGCTGATCGAGATGGCCAACCGCTCGGGCGGCACCGCCGACTATATCGCCCGCCCCGATGAGATCAGCGAGTACTTCCAGAATACGGTGCAGAAGGC